>JAJQDO010000332.1 GCA_021202175.1 Clostridiales bacterium
ATCAGAATCTGGATTTTTCGAAACAGGAGAAGGGAGAGGTACGTATGTGTGAGGTTGCACAGGAGTTAATCAGTGAAGGCAGGCAACAGGGTATTCAGGAGGGCATCCAACAGGGTAGACAGCAGGGCAAACGGCAAGGCAAGCAGGAGACACTCATTCAGTTAGTAAGAGATGGCCTCATTTCTGCTAGTGAGGCCGCAAATAGGCTGGGTATTTCTGAAAGCAGTTTCAATGCTTTGCTTGTAGAGAACTAAGGCCGGGTCAGCAAACCACCGGTTCAACTGGTGGTTTGCCTTTCCGTTAGACTATCGGAGCAATGGCAGGGCAGGACTCGAACCCAGCATTACTGTCTTGTTTCACAAGACGAATGCCACGCGTTTCGCGTGGCATCATCAGTCTGGAAAAACCCACCGGGTTGCCATCCAACTGTGTGAATCTGACACAGTAGGAGAACGACCCGGTGGTTTTTTTCTATAGATGTTCAATTAAAGTAACCTCAGTTTCAGGCAGATTGACTATTTAAGGAGTAGGATTTACTTTTTAAAAATCATTCGAAAAACAGAATAGCATCTCGCAAAATCGAATAACTATAATCTTGTGAAAATAGTATAATCAAATACAAGTGTGAAAAGTTTCGTTAAAACAGTAATCAACTCTCGGATCAATAAAAATCCAAGATAATCTAAACGAGGAATATATGGAAAGATTTAACATAGAATTAGCAGGGATATCGATGGAAATACAAAGCCGGTATAACTATTGCCGCTGGTTCTGCAGGGATTACCTGACAGATAAGCCACCGATTTTTTCTGTGTACGTTGAGGATGAACGGCTGGCAGAGCTCAAAGAGTATAGCCCCGAGATGCGGGACGAGTTTTTGGAACGTGACGGGGTCTATTCTGCAATCGCCTCCAAACTTCCCTATTATAACCGGGTGGCGCTGCATGGTGCCTGCATCTCTTATAAAGGGAAAGGATATCTGTTCACTGCTGCCAGCGGTACCAGCAAATCCACGCATATCGGTATGTGGAAACAGTATATCGGGGAGAACGTGGGCATCGTGAACGGAGATAAGCCGATTTTCCATATCGAAGGTAGAAAGATTACTGCCTATGACACGCCCTGGTGCGGGAAGGAAGGCTGGAACCGGAAACAGCATGCGGAGATGGCAGCCATCTGTTTTATACGAAGAAGCGAAGACGGGATTAATCGGATTCGGAAGGTCGATCCAGAGGAATCGGTATCATTGATGCTCCGCCAGATGTTCCATCCGTATGAGGCGGAAGCGACCGGGCTGATGCTGGAGTTATTCGACCAGATGATTGAGACACTGCCACTCTATCTTTTGGAGTGTGATATCTCTGAAGATGCGGTGCATTGCAGCTTTGAAGCCCTGACAGGAGAAACTTATGAAAGCCGTGGTATCCTGACATCGCCGGAAGAGATCAACCGGTTGTGGCGGATGCCAGGAAAATAATACCCAGGAAATATAAAAAAGGAGAAACAGAAATATGAAGATCAAAGAAGGATTTGTCATCCGCAAAGTGGCAGGGAAATATGTTGTTGTAGCAACCGGACAGACCAGCCGGGAATTCCACGGTATGGTCAAGCTGAATGAAACCGGAAAGATCATCTGGGAAGGCATCTCTGATGGAAAGACAGTTGAAGAAATCGTAGACACCCTGGCTGAGAAATTCGGGGCACAAAGCGAGGACGATCGTGTAGTGATCATGGATGATGTCCAAGCGATGATTCAGGAAATGAGCGACGCGGGATTTTTAATCGAAGAATAACAATCAAAATTAATGTCAAAGTTATTCTTGGTTTCGGCATATTTTGTCATATATGTAACTCGTAAAGGTGGTACAATGATATAGAATAAAAGCCGGCGATGGAGGACAAAAATGTATATAGATGGAAATCGGCATATTTCTCTTTTACCAGTAAAAATTACAGACAGGAGAGGAAAATGGTAAAAACAATAATTCGAAATGTCATCATTGTCCTGCTGTTCCTATTGGCAGGGTCAGCGATTGTATATCTGCTCATCGCAGAAAAAGAAGATGAGACACAGGCAAAGACGGCAGAAGAAGTTGTGGAGGAAGCAAAACCGTATGAGGATGAACTGAAGGAACTGGAATCCGAGTTAAAAGCACTGAAAAATGGTGTATCTTATTCCAGCGAAAAGGCACAGATTATGATCGGATTTGTGGTGGAAGACGCATCTGATCTGACTTATATCAAGGAGAAGGCAGATGCCTGTCAATTATCGCCGATTCTGGTTCTGGACTGTACGATGGAACGAGATGTACTTGAAGAAATCATAGAAGAAGCAGATGAATCCTGGGAAATCATGCTGTATGCCGCACCTTTTTCCGAGGAGACGAATGAAGACGTATTGTCGGTGATTTCTTATTTAAAATCAGAAGACAGGGAATATTCTGACGTTTTCTTCCTGCGGAGTGATTATAACAACGAGGATAATCTGAAACGCCTCAAGAGGGATGGCTTTAGCGGATATACAAGTTATCATAGTAATGATCCAGTATCAGGACAGACAGAAGATGGAACCGTATATTTTGATTATTCTTATCTATCTTCGTCCGGAATTTCGGTATCCAGCCGAATCTCTGCCCTTTATGGGAACAAAGCGGCGATGATTATCGCGTTTAGCATGACCAGTATCAATAATGAATCCATGTCAGATACTTATGTCGAAAGCACGTTAGAGAATATTCGGCAATATACAGCAAACTCTGATTGCGCTTTTTCCACCATAAAGAAAGTGGTAAAAGAGCTTTCCAGTATCAATGACATCGAAGCGGAAAATCAGAGTGATTACGAAGAAAAATCGAAGATAATCCAGGAACAGATTGATGAGTTGGAAGAGACCATAGAAGAGATATACGACCAGTTGGAATATTGATGTTTGCATTTTACAGAAAATAAAGTTCAAAAAACAGGATAGAAAATGTAACATAGGGAACGCTAAGATGTTTTAGCGTTCCCCATGCTTTTCGGAATCATTCGATTTTTATGCCATATTCAGTGCCTTTTTGACTTTCGTCATCTCGTTGTCAAGGAAGTTTACACGAAGGGCGAGCAATTCATTATGGCTCATGTAATATGAAGTCTCATGCATGGCATCATTTAATTTTCTGGTTACATTAACATGTCCTTCCACAATAATTCTGATATTGCGGTTGGTTTCATTTTCTAATGTGATTTCTAAATTTGAAATATGACTTGTCAAATCTTTTGTGCGGTCTTCCAAATGAGTCATCCGGGAATCAAGATTGTTCATCTGGCTTTCCATATGAGTCATCCGAGACTCAAAATTATCCATTCGTTTTTCCATACAAAGCATTCGTTCTTCTAAGCTTGCAGTGCGTTTTTCCAACTTGGTGACATCAGACTTGAGCTCAGCCACATCATCTTTTAAGTCATGGATATCAGCTCTTGTTCCTTGTAATTCGGCCAATATCAGATCCAGCTTTTGATTGTCTGTCATACGAACACCCCCTTTGTTGTGTGGTGTCAGAATAACATTTGACAAATGAGAACGCAATCGTTAATTATTGTCATGAAAACTGTGTTTTCAAAGAGTTTCGTAAAATTTGAGAAAATCATTTCCTTTATCAGCATTGCAAGATGACTCATCTTTGATTATGGGAAATTGTTTGTCTGTTTGGTTGAAAATATTGAACTATTTTAGAAACTTAAAAATTTAAAGTTTCATTATCCCGGACATGATACATCCTCCTGCTGCCCCACAGTCCATCACCCTGGCAAGCTGGTCTCCCTCCAGATGGATGCCACCGATGGCATATACTGGAATATTGCTGCTTTGACACACATCTTTAAGAAAGCCGAGCCCTCTGGGTGGAACGCCTTTTTTGCAATCGGTGCTGAAGATATGCCCGGCTGTGACATAAGTAGCACCCAATCGTTCTGCCTCTTTCATATCCGCAACGGAATGAACGGAGGTGCCAATTTCTGTAAAGGAAGAGAGGACGTCATCGCCTGCCTGATTTTGTCTGCATTTCCGTAAAACCGGAAGAGGAAGGTGGATGTAAGGGCTGTTTAATTCTATGGCTACCTGCCAGAAAGTGTGCAGGATACAGGGAACTTGATAAGCATCACAGATATCCTGTATTTCTCTGGCGAGAAGAAGATATTCTTCCTCTGGTAAATCTTTTTCCCGCAGAATCAACGCCCTGGGGTGGCAGCGGCAGACCCGCCGAATCTGCTCCGAAAATGGCCGGGAGCAGAGATGGCGGTTGCTGACGGCGATAATACAATGAAATCTATCATGGTTTGGTGTATTATCATTATATCTATCATGATTTGCCATATCCTCATTTGCCATATTTTTTTTATATCTTTTGTGATTATTCCTATCATCGTTATATCTATTGTCATTATGCGTATCCTGATTACGCATATCTTGATTCCCTATATCCTGATTCCCCATATCATTATGAAATAGATCGCGATTATACATAAATGTAATCACTCATTACCGGCTGCAGATGATGGTCGAGGAGGGCGTGGTATACCTCATCCACGGAACGGCCGTCAGAGATTTCGAACTGATCGTCGCCTTTGTCCTCGATGTCTTCTACATGACTGCCGATACCGGTGCTGACGCCGGCGGATATTTTGGTGGCGGCGATACTGACCAGATTATCGCGGACGCGGGCGCATTCACGGGTGGAGACGGTGATGCTGGCAAAAGGCATGAATAGCCGATAGGCGCAGACAATCTGCAAAAGCTGCGGTTCGTGAACGTCCTTGGGATTGATGCGGTCGTTGTTGACGATCGGGCGCAGTCTTGGGCAGGAAAATGCGATTTCCGCATGAGGATATTTTCATTGCAGAAGCTACGCCTGATCACCGGTCGCGAAGGCATCGGTGCGGAAATCATCCAGTCCCAGAAGCGCGCCGAAGCCGACTCCGCGCATGCCGCCTTTTAATGCCCGCTCTTGGGCATTGACACGGTAAGGGAAGATTCGTTTGTGTCCGGCCAGGTGCAGCGTTTCGTATTTGTCGGAATTATATGTTTCCTGGAAGACGGTGACATAGTCCGCTCCACATTCATGAAGGTAGGCATATTCATCGGAGTTGACTGGATAGATTTCCAGGCCGATGACCTTGAAATATTTCCGGGCAATCTTACAGGCTTCTCCGATGTATTCCACAGTGGATTTCTTGCGGCTTTCGCCGGTCAAAATCAAAATCTCCTGTAATCCGGTTTTGGCGATGGCTTCCATTTCGCGGTTGATCTCATCGTAATTTAACTGTGCCCGGTTGATCTTGTTGTGGCAGTTAAATCCGCAGTAAATGCAATAGTTTTCGCAATAGTTAGCGATATAGATCGGAGTGAACATGTAAACACTGTTGCCGAAATGTTTTCTGGTTTCCACCTGTGCCGCCTGGGCGATTTCCTCCAGAAGTGGGAGAGCCGCCGGGGAGAGGAACGCCTTAAAATCTTCCGGTGTGCGTGTCTCATGAGCGAGTGCCCGCCGCACGTCGCTTTCGGTATATTGGTTGTAATCGAAGGCTTTCATGGCTGTGATGACCTGATCCATAATGTCTGATTCCAGGACCTCCATATCCGGGAGATAGGTCATATGGTCCATACGATTTTTTTTCAGATCTTCCAAAATGGCTTCACTTAAGATGCTTTCGTTGATATGTGTATCTTTTTCATTGTGGCATGATTCGGTTTGTGTGCTGGTGTCGATACTGTTAGACGTGCTTTGTTCGACACGGTTGTTTTCTATATTCATAAATCTTGTTCCTTCCTCAGTTCTTCAATAGTCTTTCAATGGTCCTTCGATTTTTCGTTTTGCAGTTTATGTAAAAGCGAAAATTCTTAATCCTGCAAAAATCCAGTCAGTGGGGAAGAAGCGGAAGCACCTTTTTCGATGGTGCGTCCCAGTCCGGACAGGTAAGCGCTCCGACCGGCCTGGATCGCTTTTTTAAATGCTTCGGCCATGGCCGGGATATCGCCTGCGGTAGCAATCGCCGTGTTGGCCAGTACGGCTGCCGCACCCATCTCCATAGCTTCACAGGCCTGGGAAGGACGACCGATGCCCGCATCCACGATGATCGGAAGATCAATCTCATCGATCAGAATCTGGATGAAATCTTTCGTGCAAAGCCCTTTGTTGGACCCGATTGGAGAGCCAAGCGGCATGATGCAGGCTGCGCCGGCGCTCTGCAGAGAACGTGCCGCGTTCAGATCAGGGTACATATAAGGCATCACGACGAATCCTTCTTTGGCCAGAATCTCAGTGGCCTTGATGGTCTCATAGTTATCCGGCAGCAGATACTTGGAGTCGTGGATGACTTCCACTTTCACAAAATCACCACAGCCCACTTCCCGGGAAAGTCTGGCAATGCGCACGGCTTCTTCTGCATTTCTCGCGCCGGAAGTGTTCGGCAGGAGAGTGATGGTATCGGGAATATAGTCGAGGATATTGGCAAGGCCACCCTCATTCGCGCGGCGCAATGCCAGTGTGATAATCTGCGCTTCCGCTTTTTCGATGCAGGCCTTTACCAGGTCCAGAGAGAATTTTCCTGATCCCAGGATAAAACGGGACGTGAATTCGTGACCTCCCAAAATAAATTTGTCTTCTGCATAGCTCATAATATTACCTCTTTCTACTATAAAAATATGTTATTTGTTATCTCTTTCTACTATAAAGACGTTATTTGTTTTTTATGTTTTTTGCATAAGGTTGTAATTTCCATCCATATTTGTGTCGTTAATTCGATGCCGGGAATACCATTTTACTTATTTACAGTGATTTTATGATATGTTGCACAAATATCTTCCTCCCCGAGAAAGTTACACATTTTCCTCTCCGAGAAGTAGCCTCGTGATCATATTCGCCTCATGCGCGGCGCAGGCGGCTACCCGGGGTGCCATCAGCCCGGCGCCTGGCATTGGAGCGGAAACGAAATCGCCGCACAGATAAAAATTGCGCGAGACCCGTTTGGTCATGATGGCGTTTGTGCTGGAATATCCTGCCATGCCTGATGCGGCTACGACCTTCTTTTCGGGAAAATGTTCCAGAATGCCGTTGACCAGGAGAGCTTTGGCCTCTGGAACGTCAAAGGCTTCACAGACGATGTCATTTCCTCTGAAAAGTTCTTTCAGGTTGTCCTCGGTTACCTTTACGCAATCGGTCTGGATATCCAGGTAAGGATTGATTTTCTGGAGTATGGAGCGCAGAGCGTCCGTTTTGTATAGACCGATATGTTCCATAAAATATTGCTGGCGGTTTAAATTTGTGACATCCACCCTGTCAAAATCAATCAAATGTAAATGCCCGACACCGATCCGTGCCAGGGAGCAGGCGATATTGGAGCCCAGCCCGCCTAGTCCGGCAATGGCTACATTGCCTTGAGAAAGCTTTTGTTGTACTTCGGGCGTGTGCCGTTCTTCCAGAGCGGCCACGATTTCTGTCTGCGTCAGTACATTTTTTCCTTCCATATTAATCAACCGCCTCCTACGAACGATACCACTTCCAGGATATCGCCATCTTTTAGCATCGTGTTCGCATAGTTGGATTTTGGCAGAATCTCACCATTTAATTCCACGGCAATTCGCTCTGGCCGATATTGATTTCGTGCGAGATAATCCGTGATCGTTTCCGTGGATTTCAGAATGACTTCCCTTCCATTTGCTGTGATATTGATCATTATGATCCTCCTTTCTAATACGGGAGATTTGCGATGCTGCTATCGAATGAGCTACATAATAGCTGGTTCACTTTTTTATCGATAGCGGAGAACCCCATGAAAAAGAATGTGTAAGGTACATTTTTTTGTTTACATAAAAATAAGTTCACGAAAAAATACACCCGCGGTGGTGCACCCCTTCATGAACTTATGCTCACTCTCAAATCGTCCGTATTCATTTTTAACTATGGTATCCAGAGTCGAAATCTTTTAAAATGTCCAAACATATGGCGCAGTCCTGTTATGGTCAGGATATAAGATATCTCGCTGGATTCCTGTAAATATCTGATTGGAATAAAAAAGGAGAGGTACCAAAGTATCTCTCCAAAAATGATCGTTCAGATTCCTACGTTGGCATTATCCAAATCAGGTATATGGGTCGAAACTGCTGTGATGCATCGCATCCTGTTTCCTCTCAGCCTGAATTACAAGCTCCCCAATTCAATTTACTTCTTTAGTATAATGGACCAATTGGAAAATGTCAATAAGAAATGTGTCTATGTCTGCCATTCCCGGTGGTGCAAGATATGATAAAAATAAAGACTATGCCAATGCCTTTTATGCTAACAAAGCTGTAAGGAGGTAGGACGTATACAGCTTATATAACATGTTTTATTGGCACAGCCTTACTAAATTGAGAGAAAACTTGCTATAAATAATATTTTCAGGTTCCTGCCTAGATGAGTGATGCTTTCAGGTTCCTGTCAAAAAATGTAATCATCAGGTCCTTTACGGAATCCTGGAAGAATTCCCGTGAACCATGGCCCGCAAGATGTAGGATGTAGAACTCGGTACGGTCCTCCATGCCCGCATCCACGATTGTCTGATAGAGGACATCGCTGCTTAATTCGACGGGAACGATAGGGTCATTGTCGCCATGCAGTATCTGCATCGGACACATCGCCGGATTGACATAACGTTGTGTATCAGCCGCTACGGCACGTTCCCGGATGGTATCAGGGTCACCGCCAATCAGGGCGCCGCCATGGGTTTCTTCTACTTTATGCCAGCGGAAATTCGGATTGCTGAATTTAGCGATTTCCATATCCATCAACCCGCTGACGTTCGTCGGTCCGAACATGTTACAGCAAGCCTGGACCTTGGAAGAGTATTCAAGGTTTTCTCCCTCGTTCCAGTCATCTGTATTCATTGCTGCCGTTGCCGCCAGGTGACCTCCGGCCGAACGGCCGAACACGCCGATTCTTTCCGGGTCCACTTCATATTGTTCCGCATTGGCACGCAGGAAACGAATCGCTGCTTTTACATCAATCATCTGTGCCGGCCATTTTCCTTCCGCACTGCTGCGGTAATAGATAGATGCTACGACATAGCCTGCATTGGCGAACTCGGACATCTCACCGAGCATCATATTCTTGTCGGCGCCTCTCCAGCCACCGCCCGGGATCCAGATCAGCGCGGGCTTAGGAGTGTGATCCACACCGGGATCGTCTTCGCCCACAGCCAGCTTCATCTCACTGTTTCCATTTTGCAGCATGACAGACATTTTCAGTTCGATGGGATTTCCATTCAGGTCATTCGGTGTGGAATATACGATATTGTCCATTAATGTTAATGTCTTTTTCATATTACCCGGATCGATTACTTTTCTCATTTTTACTCCTTTCTTTCACTTGCATCGGTATTTTACGAGAACACAATATGTGGATAATGATGATATGTAGTTATTTATATGAAATCTTTTATTATGGTCATATATGATGCTCATATATGTGGTTATATATTTGTATTGATTAGTTTCGATATTATTTCCAGTACAGCGACGTCATTTATATGATTCACTGTACTGGTTCATGTATTATTATTTTTTATTTATAATCATATATCATTTTTAATCATATATCGTTCTTATCCGTATACCGGGAAGAAGATATTTACTCCGATAATCAGTGCTACCATCATCAACAGTACCATCGGAACTGTGAATCTCATAATCTTGAGGGCGTTGTGATTACCAGCACCAAAAGCCATCATCGCACCGGAGCATCCTGTCGGCATCACGATAGCGAACCAGGACGATACGGCACATACCAGAACAACAGCCTGTACATTCATTCCACCAGCCAGAGCGGTAGATGCTGCCAGAGGAACCATCAATGCCATGGTACCCATGTTGGAAAGGAAATTCGTCAGGATTGTTGTCACGACACAGAAGACGATCGTTACAAACAGACCACTTGGATTTCCACCGAGAATATTAAGGATGGTATTTCCGATCAATTCGCCGACGCCGGTGGAACCAAGAACGCTGGACATTACAGACATACCGGCAATCATCCAGACCATATCACCAGTCAGTGTTTTTACTGCTTCTTCCACAGACAATACTTTTGTCAGAATCAAGATCAACACACCTACTGCCGGAAGAATGTTGGAGATGTTGCTTCCCAGCTGATTCGAGAACATGAATCCGAGGATAACCATGATGAATACACCAAAAATAATCATCTCATCGCGTTTTGGAATCGCTTCCTGTTCTTTCACTTCCTTTACCTGTGAACGGTCAAAGTTTCCTTTTGGAATCATCTTGTAGAACAGGATACAGTAGATCAGTCCTACAGTTGCCGGAAGGAAGCCGGCCAAAAAATAATCGGTAATACTTAAGAGGTCTCCTTCTCCGACCAGACCCTGATAATAGGAATTCAGTGTTCCTGGCATGGTGGCGCCCATACCAATCGGAATCTTGCTTGTCCAGACGGTATTGACACATGCCAGCATAAAGAAGATTCTTCCCGGAGCAAGATCGCTCTCTTCATCTAATGTCTGGCAGAATAATAACATGATGGAAAGACATGCGATCTGACCCATCAACTGTGATAAAGCAACGGTCACTAAACATAAAGCTGCAACAAGTAACAGACCACTTTTGCCCTGAAGACGATTTAATGCTTCACGTAACCGCGCGATCAGACTGGTTTTTCCCAGTGCGCTGGCAACAACGATCATCGTCGCTACCAGAATCGTTGTGCTGTTGGACAATCCCGCAAATGCTGTGGAGATATCGCAAACCCCTGTGAGAACAAATGCTACGCAGCATATCATGGCTGATACGCCGTAAGGTATCTTATGTGTGAGGAGCATTATTACCAAAAAGGTAAGAATGCATAGAACAATAATCATTTCTGTCGTCATAAATTTTTCCTCCTGATGATTAAAAACTGTACGGATTCATATGATTTGCTGATGGATATGTGTGGGAACGTATGAAATAATATTCTTTTATTGAATGCCAACATACTGCGCTATACATTAAAAAAGAATATACTTTCATAATGTTTTATGTACTCACATGCTTGAGACATATATTAAGAATTAACATACATCCATCGTATGGAAAATACCAGAATACATAAATACGTTTCCCGATAATATGCAAAAGGGAAGGTAAACTTTAATGCATATATTTTTACATATTTCACATATAAAATGTTTTTTTCAAAAGTATATTCAGCAATTCTCTCATGATATACAGGCCTAAGAAGCGATGCATTCTATCTTTTGAATAACTTTATGCTATGATTATAATATAGAATATCCACAGTTTGCAATATTGCTTTCCCTATAGTTGTTTTAAGAAAAAACTATACTTTATGTTATTAGAAAAAACTATAATATCATTGACGGCTATTATTTTTTTCGATACAATATTGGAAAAGAAGAAAGTAGTAATTCCAAGTATTTTCTGAAAAAGTGGAAAGTATGATGGATAGTGATGGTTTCTGAAAAAACAGGAGATATACCTGGTTATTTTTTTAAATGATAGGATGAAGCAGCAAGTTGAGAAAACGAAAACTGAGAGGGTAAGGGGAAGCGTATGAATGTAAAGGGACTACAATATATAGTGGAGATAGGGAAGCAGGGAAGCCTTTCCGCTGCGGCCAAGGAACTGGGGGTATCTCAGCCGACACTCAGCAACTATCTTTCTTCTCTGGAGAAGTCACTGGGTGTAGATCTCTTCGTACGGGAGAAGAGGCGCATGTTTCCCTCTCCGGCTGGGAGGATTTATATCGATGCTGCGGAAAAGATTATCACGATCAAGGACCAGACGTATCATTCGATTCAGATGTTAAAGCAGGCACCAATTGATGTCATTACCATCGGAGCGACGCCGATGCGTGGTTCCATCATGATCGCACAGCTGTTTTCACAGTTTAATAAACGGTTTCCTAATATACGTCTGGAAATCAAAGAATCGTATATGAGTGATTTAAAAAAGAATGTTTTAGATCAATCTGTCAATTTCGCTTTGGGAAGCTGTTATGATGTGGAATCCTCGGATTTTGATTATGCGACGATTGCCAGGGAGGAAATAGTAATCGGCGTGCCATCTTTTTATCCGCTGGCCAGGGAGGCCTCGGAGGATCCCGATCATCTGGCTTCTATCCCTGTAGAAAGATTGGCAGATTTTCCTTTTGTGTTGATGTCTCCCGGAAATACGGTCCGTTCTATTTCCGATTCCATTTTGCAGAAAGCAAATCTTCGACCGCTGGTAGTTTTTGAGACGAGCAATACTCTGGTACTGGCTAATATGCTGCAGCGTGGTACGGGCGTCGGTTTTCTCCCGCGTTCTTCCATGTTTGAGAAAAAGGAAGATATCGTTTATTTTTCCATTGATCCGCCTTATTATCTCACTCTGGCTGTTCTGATTCGTAAAAATCACAGGCTGACGACACCGGAACGATATTTTATCTATCTTGTCATTAAACATGATGAGAAGAATCCTTTGTATTATCCATTTCATAACCAGTATTCTTTGGATATATTGAAGGAATTCGATGGTTAGATTAGATAAGTTTTTATTAAAAACTTGTGTAGATGGGAGATTTAAATGAACACACAATTGTTAGAATATATCATAGCCATAGCGGAAGAAAAAAGCCTGACGAAAGCGGCAGACCGACTTTTGCTGACGCAATCGGCATTGAGCCAGCAACTGAAAAAACTGGAAAAAGAGCTTGGAACAAAGCTTTTTATGAGGAGTAAAAACGAGATGATTCTCACGGATGCGGGAAAAATCTATGTCAACAATGCCCGTTCCGTTCTGGGCATCTATTATAACGCATTGGAAAATATACGGAATCTCCGATTGTCTGGAAGGAAGGAGATTAAGATTGTATACAATAATACCCTTCTTCCACATTTTGCCCAGGAAGTCATTCCACAGTTTTCCAGTATCTATCACGATATTTTTATCAGTACGATCAATGGCAATGCTTCTGTCTCTAAAGATTATCTGAACACCGGGATTACCGACATTGCTGTCGTGGCCACGAATGAATTGTCTCACAGTATGCTCGAGTACATTCCGGTAAGAAAAGAAGAGATGTTATTGGTACTCCGTGAAGATCATCCTTGTGTATCAATATTCCGTGAGGATGGCGTGAACCTGGCTCTCCTTGATAAAGAAGCGTTTATCGTAAATGAAGCTGGCAGTCATATGCTGACGATGGAAAAAGAGATTTTTCATAATTATCAGTTTGTTCCCCAGAGAATTTACGAGATATCAGATTTGGATACGGCAAAGCATATGGTGCTGAACCAGGAAGGAATCACTTTCCTCCCGCGATATATGATGCAAGAGAAGGATGGGCTGGTAAGTTTTTCTCTGACACCGCCTGCTTATTTTCACATTGTGATCGCGTACCACAAAAGCATCACTCTGTCTCGCCCGGTAAAAGATCTGATTAAGCTGATTCTCGAATCCTCTGACGGGGAGACAGTGGATGAGTAGAATTCCTTATTTATGCTATAGGAGATTTTTTTGGAGATGGCGAAGCAAAAGTTCTGTCATTTCCTTTTTTTCTGCCCGTCATGTTCCATCGACAATCGCATATTGTACTGCAACACCGAGTATCTGTCCCGAATTAGGATTATTATATTATCGTAGTCTCTAAATTGTTCAAAATATATCAAAATGAGTTTTATTTCATCATTATTTCCACAATATATATCCGTATGCTATATCAATAGTCATTGATACCCCATTTGTCTATTTGCTATCCATTTCAAAAATGATACATTTCCTTTTGCTGGCGGATCAGTATGAATATAAAAAACAGTGCAATGCCTCTGAAATCAATTGACGTTACGTCCTGCCTGATTTTGAGGAATTATGTTGGCATGTTGGAGAAAAGCCTTTTTCCCTATTTCCGGGAAGAAAGCAACGATCCTCCTGGTAAACTCCAGAAGATCATATGACATGTCACTGTCCAGCCAGTCTAAGATAACCCCGTAAAGAGAACACTTATAAAAATGAATCAGTGTTTCCCGGTCTTCCGTTGGTATCGTTATTCCGTCGGTGGCCTGCTCAACGTATGTGGTGACACTGTGGAGGATGATTCGATTCAGATATCGCATCAGAGATTCCCGTTGAAAGGATCGATATAAATGCAGGCAGGCGTTTTTTCGTTTTATGCACTCGGCAATGATCGGTTCCAGGCATTGGATGGGATCACCAAATTGGCAATGCTCTTTAATAATAGTGTCGGCCCAGGCTTCGATTGTGTATTCGGTGAGCGCAGGGATGTCAGAAAAATGATAATAAAAGGTATTACGGTTTACCTGGCATCGTTCTACGATATTTTGGACTGTGATTTTATTGTAAGGTTTTTCTTCCAGCAGCTGCCAATAGGCATCGCTGAGTGCTTGTTTGGTACGATTCATGATTGTGCCTCCGTTTCTTAGTCTTTGATTATATAGAAAAGGGGGATTATTTTCAAGCCTTTGACGAACAGATTCTGGAATCGTTTTAGAAAGCGTTTTAAGAAAGGAGAGGAATAAAAGTATCATGTTTTTTATGTTCTTTTAACAAATAAAGGATGGTGGGGCGTATGAATAAAATTGCCCGACAGATCGTGCGCTTCCGGGTGCCGATTCTGATCATAAGTTTCATCCTGCTGATTCCTGCGGCTGTCGGTTATTTCGGTACACGGATCAATTATGATATTTTGTACTATCTGCCAGATGACATTGAGACGATGGAAGGACAGGATATTTTATTGGATGAGTTCGGAAAGGGCGCTTATGCCCTGGTCATTGTAGAGGGGATGACCGATGCGCAGGTTTCCAGCTTAAAAGGTGAGCTGGAGGAGGTGGAGCATGTGGACAGCATCCTCTGGTTTGACAGCATCGCGGACAGTTCGATTCCACAGGAAATTCTACCGGATTCTTATTACGAAATGTTTCATAACGGAGATGCCACGTTGATGGCCATGTTTTTTGATACTTCTACTTCGGATGAAAAGACGATGGATGCCATTGAGGAGATTCGGGCAATTGCCGGGGAACAATGTTTCCTGAGCAGTATGTCGGCGATTGTTACCGATACCCGTGATTTGGTAAATGAAGAACTTCCTATGTATGTCCTGGTGGCAGTCCTGCTTTCCTGTCTGGTGTTGGCATTGACGATGAATTCCTGGCTGATTCCGGTCTTATTTATGTTAAATATTGGAATGGCTATCATTTATAACCTGGGAACGAATATCATACAGGGAGAGATATCCTTTATCACGATGGCTCTGGCGGCGGTTTTGCAGCTGGGCGTGACGATGGATTATTCCATTTTTTTATGGAACAGCTATCAGGAACAGCGGGGGATTTGTGATAATAAGGAAGATGGCATGGTAAATGCAATCACGATGACCATTTCTTCGGTGACGGGATCTTCTTTAACGACAATCGCCGGTTTTGTCGCTCTGTGCTTTATGACCTTTACATTGGGATTAGATTTGGGAGTTGTCATGGCGAAAGGTGTTTTTTTAGGTGTAATCAGTTGTGTCACTATACTTCCGGCCTTGATTCTGATATCTGATAAAGCACTACAAAAGACCGCGCACAGGCCGGTCACGTTAAACGCGGAGAAAATATCCTGTTGGATCATCCGCCACAACCGGCCGATAGCGGTGACTTTACTGTTGTTATGGATACTGGCTATCTATGGATATCAGCATATGAATGTCTATTATAATCTGGATTCCAGCCTTCCCGATTATTTGCCCAGTATTCAGGCGAATACGGAATTGTCTGCACATTTTGATATGAGCACTGTGCATCTGGTATTAGCGGACAGCAACTTATCCGGCAAAGATGCCCACATTATGCTACAGGAAATGAACGACGTAGATGGTGTGCAGTTCGCTCTGGGAATGGATGCCCTGATCGGTTATCAGATACCAAAAGAGTTTCTTCCGGATGAATTGACGGAAATACTGGAGAGCGATGACTGGCAATTGATGCTCATCAGCTCAGAATATGCCGTGGCCAGTGACGAGGTCAATGCACAGGTCGAGGAACTGGCTGCGATTCTGAAGAAATATGATTCTACAGGTATGCTGATTGGGGAGGCACCCTGCACGAAGGATCTGATTGAGATTACGGATAAGGATTTCCGTACGGTCAGCATGGTTTCCATCGGGGCTATCTTTATAATCATCTTGTTGGTGCTGCGTTCCGTCTCTTTGCCAGTGCTTCTGGTAATTATTATCGAGCTGGCCATTTACATCAACATGAGCCTGGCTTATTTTACCGGAACAACCCTGCCATTTATTGCGTCGATTGTTATAGGAACGATACAGCTTGGTTCAACGGTAGACTATGCGATTCTCATGACCAATCGCTATCAGAGAGAGCGAAAGGCCGGTCTGGATAAAAAAGAAGCAGCGAGTATTTCCTTATCAAGTTCCATGCCATCTATCATCACCAGTGCCCTTGGATTCTTTGCCGCCACGATTGGTGTGGGAATTTACTCTGATGTTGATCTGATCGGTTCGCTTTGCATGCTTATGGCGCGAGGCGCGATCATCAGTATGTTTGTTGTATTATTATTGCTTCCATCGGTATTTCTTCTCTGTGATGGTTTGATACAGAAAACGAGCTGGAACAAAAGATAGGGAAGCAAGAGGGAAAGAACATGTTTGAAACAGAGTTATTAAATTTAACAAAACATGATTACATGGGTATGATTGCATAAAAGCCAGGAGGAATGTATTTATGAAAAAACAGATTAAGCGTATTACCGCTATTTTTCTTTCTTTTGCATTGTTGTTGGGAACCATGGCTGCCTATAGCATTGACAGTAAAGCAAAAGAGGAAGAAATCAAAAATGAAGTAACGGAAGTTGCTTTGACACTGTCAGGGACAACTTCTGCTGCGGAAAAAAACAGCAAGATAGATAATAATAGTAAGATAAATAATAACAGCAGCACAGAAAATAATAGTGAGACAAAAAATAGCAGCGAAATTAAGAATAGCAGCGAGGAAAAAAATACTCAAAATTCGAAAAACTCTCATTCTGCGAAGCAGGAAAAGGATGAAACAGTCTACGTCATAGCAGATGCTGACGGTAACAGCAACCAGGTAATCGTCAGTACATGGTTGAAAAATCTGGAGCAGGCAGAGACGATTACCGACGTCTCTAATCTGAAGGATATCGAAAATGTCAAGGGAGACGAGAGTTACACGACAGATAATAAAGGCAACCTGATTTGGGAAGCGGACGGAAGCGATATATATTATCAGGGAACTTCCACAGAAGCCACTCCCATCCGGGTCAGTCTGCAATATACCCTGAATGGCAAGACGGTGACACCAGAAGAACTGGCTGGAGCAAAGGGACATCTGACGATTACATTTACTTATGAAAACAACACCGCTACTCGCAAGGCGGTCGATGGAAAAACGGTCACTATGTATCAGCCGTTCCTCGTCGTGTCTGGTCTGCTGTTAGATAGCGAAAAAGCGAAAAATATCGAAGTAACGAATGGCGAAGTCGTTACCTCTGGTGAACAGTCCATTGTGGTTGGGGCAGCTTTTCCAGGATTGAAGCAGAGCCTCGGTCTGGATGATCTGACAGATGAGGATAGGGAAACAGTTGATGTAGATATTCCAGAATCGATTACTATGGAGGCGGATGTCACAGACTTTTCTCTTTTGACTACCGTCACGATTGCCGACAATTCAATTTTGTCAAAACTGGATTTGGATGATGTAGATACATTTGATGAATTGATGGATTCTATGAATGCATTAACCGATGCTTCCACGCAACTGGTAGAAGGAACGGCAGAATTATACGATGGAACGAAAGAACTATCCGACGGCACGAAAGAATTATCCGATGGAGTGGACACACTGGCCGATGGTACTGTCGCACTGGATGATGGCGCAGCTGATCTTTTGGACGGAGCCGGTAGTTTAAGCGATGGCAGTGAGGAATTATCTGTTGGGGCTTCGGAGATGAAAAGCGGAACGATCTTGCTTTCCGACGGTGCTAAGACTGTCGCCACTAATATGAATGATTTGTATTCTGGCCTGCTCAGCATTTATAACGGCTCGGTAAGCATCGGTGAGGCCATGACTACCATGCAGACGCAGATAGCGTCTCTGCCTTCTGGCATCGCTTCTTTGCAGAGCGGCGCCATTTCTTTAAAATCCGCACTCAAAGGCTCTGACGGAGAGAGTATTTATGAGGGAGTCGGATCCATCGAATCCGGGGCAGAAAGCATTGCTGAATCATCCACTGCGATCAGCAGTGCCGCCGGGCAGGTGAAAAGTGCTCTGGAAAAAATTCCTTCCTCTCTTTCCGATGCTTCTGATGGTCTTTCCACGGCGAAATCTTCCAATGAGAGCGCAAAAGAACAGTTGGAAAGTTTGTTAGAGGACGAAACATTGACGGAAGATCAGAAGAAATCAATTCAAAGCGCCGTCGATGCTTTAGATTCTAGCTCTGACACTATCTGCTCTGTTAAATCCGCACTGGTTGATTCTGGGGACGGTATATCCTCCGCAAACAATGCGTTGACATCCATCCAGGATGGCGCCGACCAGATTGCTTCCGGTGCTTCAAACATTGCAAGCGGTGCCGAAAGCATTCAGGAAGGTATCGATACAATGGTATCCGGGAACGATGGCAACAATCTGAACGCATTGATTGCGGGTCTTGACACAATGGCGACCAGTGGCCAGGCATTGGTTGACGGCGAGGATCAATTAAAAAATGTGCAGAATACTTTGACGGATGGGACGAAAACAGCAACGGAAGGAGCCAAAAAGCTTGCGGAAGGTACGGGATCCCTGGCCAATGCTTCCGCGCAGTTGAAATCGGGCGCGACTTCTCTGGCCAAGGGCGCTTCGGCACTTGCTAGTGGTGCGTCTTCTCTGGAAGAAGGAACCAGCACGCTCAGGGAAGGAACCTCTGATTTGAAAAGTGGTGCTTCAGAATTGAAAACGGGAACTGGTACCCTTTCGGATGGCGTCCTGACCTTAGTCGATGGAGCCAAGGAACTGATGGATGGGATGACAGAATTTGATGAGGATGGAATTCAGGAATTGTCCTCCTTATTCCAGGAGGATGCCTCGGATTTACTGGACAGACTGCGTAGTGTACAGGATTACGCCGAAGAATATCGTTCTTTTTCCGGGGCAGATGACGCGACGGATTCTTCGGTAAGGTTTATCTTCCGCACTGAATCGATTGGGGAGTGAGAACTATTTTCTAATACATTGAGCAATTGCCCGGTCGCAGAATATTGCTTCGTGGTAAAGCTGTATTTGTACTTATGGATGGAATCGAAATATCCGGAAAAATCAAGATTATGGTTGAAATATTGCTTTGAGACATTTATACTAAAATATGGTTTTCAGGTAAGAATGTATCGTTCCATGGATTTTTAAGGTCATAAAAAGTAGTTCTTTGGGTTTT
Source organism: Clostridiales bacterium (assembly GCA_021202175.1). Lineage (GTDB taxonomy): Bacteria > Bacillota > Clostridia > Lachnospirales > Lachnospiraceae > Anaerobutyricum. Next base: position 19,469 of record JAJQDO010000332.1, read on the forward strand.
TTGAGGGAAAAATAGTCAAATTTACTGAAGAAGGAAGAAAGGCGTTGCAATGGTACAATAGAACTGTATTGCAGGGTGAGATAAATAATAGCAGGAGATGATAAAAATGGTGAGAGATAAACTCCCTTATGAGATGAAATCGGAGGAAACAAAAAGGAAAATTTGGCATGCTACGGAAGACATGTTATCAAAATATGATTTCAAGCATCTGACGGTCCGTAATATTTGTGAAGAGGCTGGTGTGGCGTATGGTTCATTTTATCATCATTTTACCAGCAAAGAGAACTTACTGTATCTATATACAAAGAACCTTTATCAGAAGGTAAAAGGAGAGAATCCTCTTCCTGAATGGATTAATGCGACAGATTATATCAAATGTATCTTGTGGCATATTGTGGTATATGGCAGCTTTTGTGAAGTGATGGGTAAGAATCTGATCAGGTATCTGTATCAGAATTGCCCACAGGATCTTTTTGAGGATACTTTTCGGGAAGAGATTATTCCGACGATTCATGAGGCTAATCTCAAAGGGATGATTGATCCCGGACGAGAAAAAATATATAATCGGCCGGCGGAGGAACTGCTGGTCAAAGACCTGGAAATCGTGGAAAAAGGAGCCATCGCATGGTGGAGTACCTATTCTTCGGAAGATTCCGAGACGCTTCACGAGACATTAGAGCATTTGATTTTTAATATGCTTTATTCTTATTGCTCTGAGCAGTATCGTAATTCGGATTATTTGCACAAACTGCTGACGGAACGGGAAACATTTCAGGGCAGCATTAAGATGGATGGCATCAATTTAAGGCAGAACATATAAGAATCAGTCGGCTTAAGTGGACATTTCCTTCTTTATTAGATGGAATTAGATGGATGTCATTACTTTAGGGCAGAATAGTTGCAGAAAAAGTGTTGTTTCGTAAGGAATTATTAAAAAATAGACAGGCAGGAAGCATTCGCTGTGAGTGTTTCCTGTCTGTTTTTTCATCGCCATATTCTACTGATTTCAGTGACAAAAGATAAGAGATCAAAGGAATGATACGAATGATACCACAGTCCACGAAATTATATACAGGTATGAAGACATGATTCGATTAACGACTTATTTTCTTTGTATTATGCATTACGATTTCGAAGCATATGGCTTGGTGCACGAAAAAATCAGGAATATTTTGTCGAAACTGACCATTGCATCTTTGACTGAGTCAGCGTATACTTTTTAATAATAAATCATGATTTAAACTGTAATCTAAAAATTTGCACCGCCATTGCTATAAGGGAGAAGCGTAGAACGGGGCAACAACTGATGTAAAGGAGGAAAAGATGAACAAGATGACAAGAAAGATTCTCGCTGTTTTGCTGGCTTTGACGATGACGTTATCGTTGGCTGCCTGTGGTAGTTCAACAGAATCGCAAGATAATGCGGCGGGAGAGGATACCTCTTCATATACGGAAGACACTGCGGAGGAGAGTGTAACCGATACAGCAGAGGTTACATTTCCTAAGTCCGTCATAAAAGGGACAGAAGAAGATGCTGATGCGGATGATAACACCATGGGTGTTGTGAATGAAGCTTACAGCGCTTATTATCAGGAAGGAAATGCGGCCGAGGGCGTAGCGTCCATCATTGCTGCTGGCAATTGTTTTGTAAATGGCGTTGCAGTGCCGGAGTCGGAAGAAGCCTTTGAAGAACAGTGCCCTGATGGATTTTCCGTGAATGATACCGTCTGGATGACAAAAGGGGACGATGACTGGACGATAGGCTCAGGCTACAGCGCGATCATCCTAGATGGAACTTATGAAGAGGCTGCGACAGAAATGATCAAGGAAATGGTCAGCAATGGTTCGGAGACGTTGCTCTATGATGACGATGAAGATGGATATGCAGATCGTATTGAGGAGACAGAATATCTGGCTGTCGGCGTAACGGAGCTGATTTCTAATGATGACGGAACTTATACCATCGATGTCGGAACATACATTGACACCATAGATTATCCAGAAAAGTACGCAACACTTCTGGAGAATGAATTTGGCAGTGTAGACCAGGAGATATTCCATGACATTTCCAGTGATTGTTTTGATGAGTCGATCGCTTCTGGAGATTGTGCTATGTACTATAAAGCGTCAGATGGCAACTGGTATTTTGTGCGTGCGACCGAAGTCAGCGGTACTTTCAATGATGGTACTGATCATCAGTCTTATACGATGAACGATGTCGTTTATCCGGATGCCATGAACGGTCCGGAAACAACCTACTCTGCGTCCAATCGCAGCGGTGGCTATTCTAATTTTGTAAAATATTTTGGGCTGAATGACAAGGAAGAATATACTGTCAGCATGTGGCTGGTACCTGTCAGTGAGTATGCTACAGCGACTGGAAAGCCTTTGGGATTTACCAGCAATGACAGCGCGGTCGCTTTCCTTGAGACAGCAATCGCTTACGCACAGGAGAAACTGGATGGCACAGTCATCAGTGAGGATGGCAGTGATGTTGAAGCGGGAATGCAGTGGATCAGCGCCGATCTCTATAACGAATTATCCGATGCCGTGACGATGGCGCAGGCTACGTTAGACGCCGGGGAAACACGTCCGATATTCCTGGATTACCAGTGCTATCTGATTTACATGGCATTGCATGGCACGGCCGGAGATATCACAGCACAGTATACTGGCTATAATTTTGATGGATTTGATAATTATGCTTCTTCCTATTATACTTTAGCGACGATAGAGGATGAAGCAGACCTGAAGCTCTCTGACAGTCAGTTTGATTCTTATTTCGCGGGAGGAAATGCCGCAGAAGGATTGCAGGAGATTGTAAATGCCGGTGAAGTTTATGTAAATAATTTTGCTGTTTCGGCAGAGGAAGCAGATTTTGAAGTAAACGGTCAGAAGGTCATTTCTCAGGGAGAAGATGGCTGGAATTGGAGTACGAATGAAAAGTATTCCGGAACCAGTGACACCTACGCAGAGGCAGCATATCAATTTGTGGAAAATCTGACAGGGCTTGCGGGACAAAGCGTGCAGTTCCTGGCAGAAACCGGAACGCAGACGGTTGCCCAGATTAAGACGACGGTTGTGGAGACCGGTCTGGCCTATGGCACAGACGGTACCTATGCGATTACCTGGTATATGGATGAAGACGGCAACACTTACCAGGATGGAAACGGAGAAGACATTACCTTTGATTCGGAAAATGGATCTTCCAGCGTGACAACACAAGATAATCAATCTATTTACTCTGGTGATATTTACATTTACTGGAAAGACGCTGACACCCTCGGCGCAACCAGCCAGTGGGTGGCTGTTCGTGCCGCTTATGTCAGAGGAACACTTTCCGGCACAGTCGAGGAACCGATGTGGACAGAGGAAGGATCTTCCGAAGCAGTTCCAATTGAGGAGGCTATCGTTGGAACCCTTCATCTCCCGGATGCCAATACACTGGAGGCATACATAGATAATGGAGAAGTCGTGACCATGTGGTATCTGCCGACAGACAGCGAGCTGAACAGTTCTGTAGTTTCTCCGGGACTGACCAATAAGACCATTGGTTTCACCGATGACGTGCCGGAAACAGGAGAAGATGCCAGTGATGCTATGGAAGGCGGGGCTGAAGAATAAAAAATTTAAGATTCTTGTATTTTAATATCGTTAATAAACATTTATATTCATAATACTCATATCTCATTTAGCAAAAAGGTTGGACTGGTTTGTTCAGCCTTTTTGCCGTTTCT
>JAJQDO010000262.1 GCA_021202175.1 Clostridiales bacterium
TCTTGCCATTCTAGGCGAAGGCAAAGACAAGCATCATGATAACGATTAATTTCTTTTTCATAAATATCTCCTTTTCATAAATATCCCATTCTTTACAAAGTAATATCTTATTTTGTAACCATTTGCAGCGAATCAGGCAGTGCTGTCAGATGGTATCGGAAATAAGATTATTTTGTGTACTTTTCACGTTGATTTGTTACAAAAATATTATATAAAAGAAATATGTTTGTAATAAGTCTTTTTGAGAACTATGTGGTTGTTTTGGAATGAAATAGGGAACTGGTAATTGAAAAATGTAGTTAAACTAATTAGATGTAAGAATGCAATATTGGAGATGAGATAGAGAAAAAGATGACAGTATCGCCTTGCTATAAAATGGTATAGCAAAAAAATGCCGGATCCCTTAGACCAGAGGAACCGGCACAGCAAAGGAATTGCTGAAAATTATGTCATGTTTACTATAGCACGTGCCTTGAAAAAAGTCAACATAAAAATTGGTTATTTAAAAAAATAACATAAAAAATAGTCTTTTCACGGGGAAGGGAGGTGTTGATTTATGAGATAGGAATATAATTTCTTATTTGTTATATTATATATTTATAATATTAATAAGTCTAGATACCATTAATTCACTCTTCCCCTGAACAGGCATATTCTCCAATTTTGACATTAAGGCCTGCTTTTTTCTTCCCCCGGACAGGCTCGATTTCTCGATTCTGACATTTAGGCCTGCTTTTTTCTTCCCCCCGGACAGGCCCGATTTCTCGATTCTGACATTAAGGCCTGTTTTTTCTTCCTCTGAACAGATCTGTTTTCTCAATTTAACTTTTTGGCTTGTTTAATTTCGTTGCGTCTGTTGGATAACTATGTTAAAATTATTCAGAAATAGTTGAAGAAAATGGAACCCTTATGCCAATGATTTAAGGGTTGACATAATAAAAAAGAAACAAAGCTCCGATACAATTAAAATAAGAATCATGTGACAGAGAATGAAAAATTAATATTATGTAATGGAGAATGAAAATTAATATAAAGACATGGAAAGATGAAGAGGATAGTGCGATGAATAAAAAGAAAATAGCGATTATTGATTACGATGCAGGAAATATTAAGAGCGTGGAGAAGGCCGTGCAACATTTGGGGCAGGATGCTGAGGTGACCAGAGACCGGGATGCGATTCTGAAAGCCGATCAGGTGATTTTGCCTGGTGTCGGCGCTTTTGGCGATGCTATGGATAAGATTCGAAACTATGGTTTGGAAGAAGTGATTCGAGAAGTGACCGATCGGGGAACTCCGTTTCTGTGTATCTGTCTGGGACTTCAGCTTCTGTTTGAGAGCAGTGATGAGTCTCCGGGAGCCAGAGGTCTGGGATTGTTGCCGGGGAAGATTTGCAGGATTCCTGATAAAGAGGGATTGAAGATTCCCCATATGGGATGGAACTCACTGGATATCAGGGAAGGGGCTACTCTGTTTCAGGGTATAGAAGATGAACATCCTTACGTGTATTTTGTTCATTCTTATTATCTGCAGGCTGAGAATGAAGCAGATGTGGCGGCAGTCACCCATTATTCGACGAGGATTCATGCTTCGGTAGAGCATGGGAATATTTTCGCCTGTCAATTCCATCCGGAAAAAAGCAGTACGGTAGGACTTAAGATTCTGGATAATTTTCTTCATTATGATGGAAAACAGGATATGCTGCAGTAATGAAAGAGTGACTGTGGGGAGACAAGGTATATCAGAGAACATAAAATTGACTGTGAGAAAGCAAGACATATCAGAGAACATAAAATTGACTGTGAGAAAACAAGACATATCAAAAAACATAAGATGTGACTGTGGGAAGAAAGGCATATTAACAGAAAATGTACAGTGATAATGGAAATAAGATATGCCACACAAGAGATAGGGAGGACAAAAACATGTTTACGAAAAGAATTATTCCCTGCCTGGACGTCCATGCGGGAAGAGTGGTTAAGGGCGTGAATTTTGTTAACTTGAGGGATGCCGGGGATCCAGTGGAGATCGCGGCCGCTTATGATAAAGCAGGGGCGGATGAGGTGGTATTTCTTGATATCACCGCTTCCTCGGACGCGAGACATACCGTGGTGGATATGGTGCGAAGAGTGGCGGAAAAGGTATTCATTCCGTTTACGGTCGGCGGCGGTATCCGCACGGTTGATGACTTTAAGGATATTTTGCGAGAGGGAGCGGACAAGGTTTCCGTGAATTCCGCTGCCATTATGCGTCCGGAGCTAATCAGTGAGGCGGCCGATAAATTCGGCAGCCAGTGTGTGGTGGTAGCCATCGATGCTAAGAGGAGAGAGGACGGCAGCGGATGGAACATCTTTAAAAACGGCGGGCGGATTGATATGGGAATCGACGCGGTAGAATGGGCCATGCGGGCCGAAAAGCTGGGCGCTGGTGAGATTCTTCTGACCAGTATGGACTGTGACGGCACGAAGGCCGGATATGACCTGGAACTGACCAGGATTATATCGGAAAATGTCAATATTCCAGTGATCGCATCGGGTGGCGCGGGAACGAAAGAACATTTTTATGATGCCTTTGTGGAGGGAAAGGCGGATGCCGCATTGGCGGCGTCATTGTTCCATTTTAAAGAGCTGGAGATCATGGATTTGAAACGGTACCTTTCCGGGCAGGGAATCTCTATGAGGTTATAATAATTTCTTTCATTGATACAGTGGTTAATGTTCGTTAAAGAGATGCCGGAAAAGAAATGATTGAGAATAATATAGAGATTGAACAACAGGGACATCCGCTTTACGCTGATGCCCCTGTTTAAATGTTTATGCAGATTCCTTTGCCTTCTTGTCTCCTTTTTTCCCCTTCCTCGTTCCATCTTTTTGTGTTGGAGTAGTGGTTGCCGTTTCTCTGGCAATTTCCTCGTCAAGATTCTTCTGCGCGGTAGCCAGCATCAATTTGATACGATTGACCTGATTCACTTCACTGGCACCCGGGTCGTAATCGATCGCCACAATGTTGGACTGTGGATATTTCCGACGAAGCTCCTTGATGACGCCTTTGCCGACGACATGGTTTGGCAGGCAGGCGAAAGGCTGCGTGCAGACGATGTTGGAGGCACCGCCCTCGATCAGCTCAACCATTTCCCCGGTAAGGAACCACCCTTCACCGGGTTGATTGCCCAGTGCGCCAGTGGGTTCCGCGTATCTTGACAGGTCTATGAGGTCTGGAAGCGGCTCGCTACGACTG
>JAJQDO010000206.1 GCA_021202175.1 Clostridiales bacterium
GTGGTGTCAATCTGCATTTCTTTTTGAATTTACTTTTGACACCCTAATCATATTTGGCATAGAAAATGGTTGACATTTGACATTGCTATTAGTCATAGAAGATGGAGACAAAATGGACGAGAAATTACGAGCATTGCTGGTGGGGGTGAACCTCAACGACGATCCCGATTTTGATAATGCATTAAAGGAACTGGAAAGCCTGGCAGAAGCCTGCAACATGGAGGTTGTGGGGATAGAAACGCAAAATGTAAGCCAGATCAACACCGGTGTGTACGTAGGAACAGGAAAAGTAGATGAAATTAAATCTGTGTCCCATATGCTGGAGGCAGATATCGTTATCTTTGATAACACCCTGTCTCCCATGCAGCTGCGCAACCTGAAAGATATCATAGAACGCCCGATTCTGGACCGAACCAACCTGATTCTGCAGATTTTCTCGTCCAGAGCCAAAACCCGGGAGGCAAAGATTCAGGTGGAGACAGCCCGGCTGCAATATGAACTCCCAAGGCTGACCGGTATGGGCGAGATTCTGAGCCGTCAGGGTGGTACCAGCGGCGGTATGTCCAACAAAGGCGCCGGAGAGAAAAAACTGGAATTGGATAAGCGTAAAATCCGCCATCGCATTTCTGAACTGAAAAAGGAACTGAAAGAAATCGAGCAAAACCGCGACACGCAAAGAAAACGCCGTCTGAATAACGGCATTCCTCAGGTGTCCCTGGTCGGCTATACCAATGCCGGTAAATCGACGATTATGAATGCGTTAATTGACCGCTATGAACAAAAAGACGAAAAAAGGTATTGGTGCAGGACATGCTCTTTGCCACACTGGATACCACCATCCGCAACATTCATTTGCCTGACAAGCGAGAATTTCTCCTGTCAGATACGGTTGGCTTTATCAACAAGCTGCCTCACAATCTGGTGCAGGCCTTCCATTCAACACTGGAAGAGGTGAAATATGCGGATCTGCTCCTGGAAATCGTCGATTATTCTGACGATAATCATGAGGATCACATGAAAGTGACGAAGGACACTTTGCGGGAGCTGGGAGCAGAACAGATTCCGTGCATTCACGTTTACAACAAATGTGACGGCTTGCTGGATGACATTCCCCGTATCAAAGGCGACAATATCTTTATGTCTGCCAAAAACGGAACAGGGCTGGAAGAACTGGTGCAGATGATTACAGAACGCATTTTCCAGAATTATGTAAACTGTGTGATGCTGATTCCGTATGCGGAAGGCTCGATGCTTTCCTATTTTAACGAAAACGCAATCATACAGGAAACCGAATACCTTCCGGAAGGCACCAGGCTTACCATGAGCTGTCTGCTGAAAGATTTACAGAAATATAAGAAATATGTGTTGATATGATTTCATTTCCTAAATAAAAATAAAAAGAGCCAGATCATGTGTTGCGTGATTTGGCTCTTGTGTCTTATTCCGTAGAACAATTTGCTTTTCACTCTTCGATAGCATGGAAACATTTATCCAGATAAACCTTATTCGCCACCGTAATGATGGTATTGCGCAACATAATCTTCACATCCGTAGCATTAGTCTCAATCTGATCAAGAGATTCTTTATATCCGAACACGAACTGTAATACATTTTCAAATTCCATACAGAAATAGTTGTATGCTATAGAAATCTCATAGGATTCTTTCTGCATGTCAATCATGAGATGAATCTGTTCCAACGATAAAACTGTTTTGGCGACAGCAATATAAAACAGGTAAGCAATCTGATCCCGGCTGTATTGCTTCCTGACCGGATTGTCCACCAGGTGTTGTTTGATATAATTACTGATCATGGACCGTGTGATGGAGATATCCTCCAGTGGAGCCAGAGAATCGCTGATATATTTCGTCGTCTGTTCCAGATACAATCCGACGTCCGGAATCTCGTGATACCTTGGAATATGAAAATCCTTGATGGAGACTCGAATCTGTTCTTTTAGTTCATTATACATAAAATGGATGCTCCTCTATATAAATAATTACAAAATAGTTGTTATGATTGGGGTCAAAAGTTCATTTTCGCTGCTTAAAAATTTTTGAAAATATCGTAGTCAAAAATACTGTAAAACCATTTTACCCCTTCTCGATGGAGTCTGTCAAATATACATTTCGAAAATCTTAAAATACAATATAAAAAACTCCTTGACAGGTTTTTAAAAAACCTGTACTATCAATGCAATGAAGCATTTATGATAGGCAAAAAAATGCAAAGTAACTGCTATAAAATACATTTACCAAAATGATAACAGGATCAAACGCTCGAAAAAAGTATGCTGTGTCATTGATATATGGTTAACAGATAAGCAGGCACACTAGTGGACAAGCAGATTTGTTAATTGCCACTGACATTGCAATGTATTCACAGTAAAATACATTCACATAATAAGTAAAAGGGGTAATAATATGAAATATCGGATTGTGGCAGATTCCTCATCGAATATTCTGCATCGAAAAAAACATGTAACAGACATTTCTTCAGAGCAAGTGGATTTAGACGTGGCAAATAAGAGTGTCACGATGGAAAAGCAAGAGGCGTCTGGTGGTAATCTGGACGAACAGCAGATGATTCAGGATTATGTCAGTGTGCCGTTGAAGATTATCACGAAGGAGAAAGAATATACGGATACGAAAGGTCTGGATGTCGAAGCGATGGTGGTGGAAATGCAGCAATATCAGGGGAAGTCCAGCACATCCTGTCCTAATATTGCCGACTGGCTGGATGCCTTTGAAGGGGCAGACAGGATATTTGTCGTTTCCATTACCAGTAATCTGTCCGGCGGGTATGATGCAGCCCTGCAGGCCAGGAAGGAGTATATAAAAGAACATCCACAGGCGAAGGTTGCCGTTCTGGATACTTTATCCACAGGACCGGAAATGCAGCTCATCATAGAAAAGCTCGAAGAAGTGATTCATCAAGAGAAGTCCTTCGAGGTGATGGAAAAAGAGATTCGCGCATACATGAATCAGACCCATCTGTTGTTTACACTCTCCTCCCTGAAGAATCTCGTCAACAATGGCAGAGTGAATCCTGCTGTAGCCGCGGTGGCAGGTCTTCTAGGTATTCGCATTGTAGGAAAAGCCAGTGATGAGGGAACCTTGGAAACCCTTCACAAATGCAGGAAAGAAAAGCAATTGTATCGAATCATATTGGATGAAATTAAAAAAGCAGTATTTTCCGGAGGCAATGTTCGTATCTCTCATA
>JAJQDO010000011.1:0-1388 GCA_021202175.1 Clostridiales bacterium
CTTAACTTTTCGACTGCCGTAAGGATTCTTTCCAGGCCGTTTTTGGCGGCCTCCACCAGCTTATCGCTGAAATTGAGCGGGCTGCGATAATGGGCGCTGAGCATGAAGAAGCGGATAACCTGCAGATCATACTTCTCCCCGATCTCCCGAACCGTAAAGAAGTTCCCTGCGGACTTTGACATTTTCTTATTATCAATGTTCAAAAAACCGTTATGCATCCAGTAGTTGGCAAACTTTTCTCCGTTGCATGCCTCGCTCTGAGCAATCTCGTTTTCGTGATGAGGGAAAATCAGATCCTCCCCGCCGGCATGGATATCAATCGTATCGCCAATATATTTTTTGGACATGACGGAACACTCGATATGCCATCCCGGACGCCCATCTCCCCATGGGGACGGCCAGGAAGGCTCGCCCTCTTTTTTCGGTTTCCAGAGCTCGAAATCCATAGCGTCATCTTTCTCATCGCTGACAGCGATGCGGATGCCTGCCATCATATCGTCCAGGTTTTTGTTGGAGAGCTGTCCGTAATTTTTGAAGCTTCTCGTTCTAAAATATACCGTGCCGTTTTTCTCATAGGCATACCCCTTGTCGATCAGTTCCTGAATCATCTGGATCATCCCGCTGATCTCTTCGGTAGCCTTGGGATGAACCGTCGCCTCCTTTACATTTAAGGCTTTCATATCTTTTTTACATTCTTCGATATATTTCTCAGAAATCTCTGAGGCATCCACGCCTTCTTCCATCGCCTTATTGATAATCTTATCATCAACATCGGTAAAGTTAGATACGTAGTTCACTTCATATCCCTTGTACTCAAAATATCTCCGCACCGTGTCAAAAACGATCATCGGCCGTGCATTTCCGATGTGAATATAATTATATACCGTCGGTCCGCAGACATACATGCCGACCTTGCCTTCCGTAACCGGAACAAATTCTTCTTTCCTATTGGTCAATGTATTATATAACTTCATAATTCCTCCTCATCTCTACATAAAACGTGACTTTAAATCTATTGTAATACTGATATTAAAACCCATCGGTTCCTCTTCCTCAGGTTCCTCAAATCAGACGAGTTCCTTTTCTCAGTTCACTCGATCTCCTGGATACAATTTATCCGCAGTGGCTGCAGTGTCTGAAGCATCTCTCGCCCCCGTCTGGTCAGGCCATCGTACAGATCATCGGTGCGGGCTTCTCTCTCTCCAAAAATCAGCGCCGTCAGTGCTCCGATGGTAACCGTGCCGCCATCCGCCGCCTGCCAAACAGCTTCGTCTTCGGTCATCTTTCTGATGCGGCTACTGTAAACGTCGGCTTCAATTTCGGTCATCTGGGGGATGTGAGTGCCAACCACCGCGGCGTCCTCTTCGGACATCTAACTGCTGGCGCGG
>JAJQDO010000011.1:1398-3197 GCA_021202175.1 Clostridiales bacterium
ATCCTCCCCGGCATCATCTTCGGTCATCTTTCAGATGCAGCTGCCATCCACTCCGGCTTTCCAGAGATAGATTCCGTCCTGCTCTTTCAGAAAAGCATCCCTCACACGGAACCGGCACGTCAACGTTTCTGGCCCATCCTCAGAAATATGATCAAACCGAAGATATTTCCCCAAGGTCTCCAGATTAAGAATCCGGAACATGATGATCGGCTTCTTACGAACTGGCAAAACGCGCACGCCTTCATAATTCCCAGCTTTTCGAACCACATCATCCCAGGACTCATCCAGCACCAGCTGATACTTCCCGTAATGGTATTCCTGCTCGCAGTAATCTAATGCAGCATACAGAAAATCCTTCCGGCAATCTTTCTCAGCACAAAATACCTGTGACAACACCATGTAATCATTTTCCGCGCCGACCACAAAGCGCCCGGCATAAGTACCAGCTTTATATACGGTGATCAGCTTCGCGTAATCGCTGCGGGTTTCCTTTTCCAGACGGCGTAGATAAACTGGCGTGATAGACGTGTGTATGGCAAAGGTCGTCATTTTCACAGCATTTTCTATCTTGCAGGCATCCTCCAGATCAGCCGGGAGACCCTTGACGAAATGATATCTTCCATCTTTTTCCTGGTCCGCCGCCTGGCCAAAGCCTTCCATCTCCTGCTCCACCTGATTCATCCCAAAGCGAAAATCAAAAGGCAGATAATAATTCTCATCGGCTGGCATCAGATAGGTAAAGGCCTCTCCCTGTTTTCGCAGGCGGGCAAAGGTGTCTTCCAGTAATTCTTTCATGACGCCTTGTCGGCGGTATTCCTCATCGGTTGCCACACCGACAATATAATGGGCTCTTGCGGAATCCCCGTTTATCATAATATCATAAGGGTTTAAATGCAACATCCCTTTCATCACTTTTTCCGAAATATTTAAAAGAATCTCATTCTTTCCATAAACCTCATCAAAATAAAAGTCTGCATAGGGAACAGGGTCATGGAAGTTTCTCTGCCACATGGCATAAATCTCGTCCCTGTTCTCACCCATTTCCTGAAAAATCATCCTGTAAATCCTCCTGTCCTGCTGCATCCCTGGCATTCGGCACAGTTTCTCTCTCCCATCATCACATCGGCCCCTACATAGTTCTGTATCTCAGACAGCAGGCATACCGCACTGGCCGCGATTCCCAGTCCTTCTCCGGTAAAACCAAGGCCCTCTTCTGTCGTCGCCTTGACATTAACCTGCTGAACAGAAAGTCCGAGCACATCGGCAATGTTGCTTCGCATCTCAGGGATATACGGTGCCAGCTTCGGACGCTGGGCGATGATCGTCGCGTCGATATTTTCTATAAAGTATGCGTTCTCCTGAATCATTTTTCCTACCTCGCAAAGCAATCGCATACTGTCAGCGCCCTCATAGGCCGGATCATTATCTGGAAAATGCCTGCCGATATCTCCCAGAGCAGCCGCTCCCAAAAGAGCATCCATTACGGCATGAATCAGCACATCCGCATCTGAATGCCCCAAAAGCCCCTTCTCATATGGAATCTCTACTCCTCCCAATATTAATTTTCTTCCTTCTGTCAGGCGATGTACATCATAGCCACTTCCAATCCTCATGGTTCCTCCTTGTCTATTCTATATTATATCGTTCAAAGCCTGTATAATATACTCATAACAGTGGACACTTAAATTAGTGTAGTATCATCATTATGGACATCTCACTATTTTGCTCTCTGTTTTTTGACACTAGTCAGCAACCACCAGTTCAACTGGTGGTTTGCAATTAGCCCTAATAAGGGCTGA
>JAJQDO010000161.1 GCA_021202175.1 Clostridiales bacterium
GACTACAATCGGCATTGGACAGGCAAAATTAATTTTTAAAGCTATGAATCGGCGCTGGAATCCTTCCGCCACGATTGATGAATGCTTCACAGCTAAAGGAGTTCACCGGCATGATCGGCGCATAACCGAGGAGCCCTCCAAATTCGACCGTATCACCGACAGTTTTTCCAATGACCGGGATGATGCGGATAGCCGTTGTCTTCTGGTTTACCATCCCCAGCGCCATCTCATCAGCGATGATGCCGGATATGGTGGAGGCACTGGTATCTCCCGGTATGGCAATCATATCGAGTCCTACCGAGCAGACACAGGTCATTGCTTCCAGCTTTTCTAAAGTGAGCGCTCCGGCTTCCACAGCATCGATCATGCGCTGGTCTTCACTGACCGGGATGAACGCGCCGCTTAACCCTCCAACATAGGAAGACGCCATCACGCCTCCTTTTTTCACCTGATCATTCAGGAGGGCAAGAGCCGCCGTCGTTCCCGGCGCGCCAGCATATTCCAGTCCAATCTCTTCCAAAATCTCGCCCACGCTGTCTCCCACTGCCGGCGTCGGCGCCAGAGAGAGATCGACGATTCCAAAGGGAACATGCAGCCGTTTCGATGCTTCCTGGGCGACAAGCTGACCAACACGGGTCACCTTGAAAGCCGTCTTCTTGATAGTCTCGCAGAGCACTTCAAAGTTTTCGCCCCGCACCTGCTCGATGGCTCTCTTCACCACACCGGGGCCGCTGACGCCTACATTGATGATGCAGTCCGCTTCCGTAACGCCGTGAAAAGCACCTGCCATGAACGGATTATCGTCCGGCGCATTGGTAAATACGACAAACTTGGCGTTGCCGATGCCGTCCTCATCCTTTGTCAGATTCGCCGTTTCCAGAATAATCTCTCCCAGCATTTTGACCGCGTCCATGTTAATCCCCGTTTTGGTAGCGCCTACATTGGCGGAACTGCAGACACGCTCCGTGCTTGCCAGCGCCTGGGGGATAGAACGCAGCAGATATTCGTCTGCCTTTGTCATCCCTTTATTGACCAGGGCGGAGTACCCGCCGATAAAATTCACACCCACTTCTCTGGCACATCGGTCGAGCGTTTCCGCGATACGGACAAAGTCCTCTGGACATTTGCAGCTGCTTCCGCCTACCAATGCGATCGGTGTAACAGAAATCCGTTTATTAACGATGGGAATGCCATATTCCGTCTCTATCTCTTTGCCCACCTTGACAAGGTCTTTGGCAAAGGAAGTAATCTTTTGATATATATTGTCACAAACCGTCTCCAGAGATCCGTCGATACAATCCAGCAGGCTGATGCCCATGGTGATGGTACGGACATCCAGATTCATCTCGTGAATCATTTTATTTGTCTCAATGACCTCATTAATATTCAGCATATTCTCCTCCCGTATTCCCGTTCATTTCCTAATTTATTCAGCGCATTTACCACAATGCAACGATGAATCAGATTCGATGCATCATCTCAAAAATCTCTTCATGCTGTGCCTGAATCTTCATACCGATCTCCTCGCCAATCTGCTCCAGTTCCGCGGCCATATCAGGAAATGTCTTGTGTACCTCATCGGATTCCACGATCATCATCATGTTGAAATATCCTCCAGTAATGGTCTGATTGATATCTAATATATTAATCTTATTGCTGGCCAGGTAAGTACTCACCTTGGCGATAATTCCCACTGCATCTTTGCCGACTACGGTAATAATCGTTTTTTTCATCTCACTCATTGTTCTTTCCTCCATCTGTGTATGTATGATTGAAATCAATCTCTTATAAATAATATTTAAACAATATTCTGCGAACAAAACGCAACTGTGATATTAAAAATATCATTCAAAATCAAGGGGATTTTTCCACGATTTCTCATGCTTGTCAAAATCTGAAAAATCTTTCTGCTTTTTTCAATGTTTGTCTAATCTTCTCCGTTTTAGCAATGTCAAAATCCCATAAAACCATCCTGATCTATTACATATTATTGCATACAAATCGTCGGCTGATATCGATCGGCGACCTGCATCGTCATATTTTTTTCTTCTATATTAATATTATGTGCGAGCAATTCCACCTGGACCGTCTCGTAAGCCAGTTCTCTGTAATTATTCTCCTTACTGAGGTGGCCAAGGAAAATGTGACGGCATTCCTGCCCGATCACTTTAGAAAGGAACTGTCCGGCCCGCTCGTTCGACAGGTGACCGGTGTTACCCATAATACGCCTTTTGAGCGGATAGGGATAAGGTCCGACCATCAACATGTTCAGGTCGTGATTGGCCTCCACCAGGAGAGATTCACACCCTTGCATCTTATCCACCAGGTAATCATCGTAAGTACCAAAATCCGTCGCGATCCCCACCTTCGATTCCTGATCAGAAAATGTATAACAGACCGGGTCAGCCGCATCATGATATATATGGGACGCCTCCACCTGAATCCCGTCAACGTTCATCGGATGATCTGGCGATATCGAAACAAATAGATCCGGATTCATATTGCCAAGAGACCTCGTCGCGAAAATCCGGTCTATCGTTTTGCCTGTCGCGTAAACAGGAACAGGGTATTTGCGAAGAAAGACGCCCAGGCCGCTGATATGGTCGATATGTTCGTGCGTGACAAAAATACCGTCAATCTTATCCGGCGTGATATCCATTTCCTTCAATCCATCGACAACCCGTTTTCTGCTGATTCCTGTGTCCACCAGAAAATGTGTCTCTTCATTTCCTATGTATATACAATTGCCGCTGCTCCCGCTGGCAATACTCGCTAATTCCATCTGTACCATCCTTCGTGCATATCTGATTACTCTTACTGAGTATTCTTCTGTTTCTCGTTCTTTATACAGGCGCGTCATTTCCGTTATCAATTTAAACATGAAATCTATAAAATGTAAATAGAAAATTTGATGAAAACTCATTTTTTCAATTTTGGTGATAGACATCTATCTGTGGCCATTCCAGATAACAGGAGAAATTCCAGCAGTTCTGGCAACATCCAAAAAAACAAGTTCATCACACCTGCTATATCTTAGATAAAAAGGTCAAAATAATATATATTAAATCTGCTTTTTTTGACCTTGAAAAATTAATCATATTTTATTGGTCATAATTAAAATCAAAATAACACTTATTTAGAGGAGAAAAACAAGGGTTTTAAAGATAAAATAATGATAATGGTATATGATAATGAAA
>JAJQDO010000111.1 GCA_021202175.1 Clostridiales bacterium
TCCGATACAGACTGATTTTCAGTTCCCGGCATTTTCGTCCGTATCTGTTCTCTTCTGGTATGGACTGGTTTACAATTTCCGGCGTTTCCCATTCTAAGTACAGGTAATTTCTCCTCTAACTACGCGTTAACCCTCCTCAAAAAGTTACCGACAATATTTCTTCGCCACCATCTCGCCGAGTGCCGCCGCGATAAACGCCCCGAAATAGGAAGCGACAAACATAATCGGCCAACTATGCGTGACGCCTTCCATCCAGTGGGTCAACTGCTGTTCTTCTGGTATCGCCGTATTATAAAATACATTGGCAGCGGTTACAACCAGTGTCACACAAGTATTTAAAATCAGAGAAGGCAGAATATTTTCTACAATCTTATAGGGAACACTTCCTTTTTCCAATCCGAACAACAAAGTGAACTTTTCTGACCAGTCTTTGTAAGGAAGCAGGATGCTGATGAGTAAAATGACAAACGCAATCATGGATCCTATATTAAAAACATTAGAAAAATTCATGGACATTCCCTCTACGATCACCGCAATCACGCCCATCATCAATCCCATCGCCAGGGACAGGACAACGGTAATCGTTTCCCCGGCATAACTTTTAAACATCATATCTATATCTCCTTGTAAATACGTCCATTGTCAATATGCTTTCCATCATAGAGCTGATTATTTTAAGACGCTAATATTATAGACTCACTTAATTGAAAATCCTTATACAATTCGCCCGTTCCACTATCTTTTTGTTAATAGCACATATATCTTTTTGTTAATAACACAAATATATTTTCGTTAATGGCACAAATATCTTTTTGTTAGTGGCATAAATATTAGTAAAACCTTTATTTTCACACCAACCAGTTCAATCGCCCTGACATTTGACAGAACAAATGACTACGAAAAATGTTTTAACATCAATCCTCATAGAACCGCATATCATCCCAGGCATTCATCAATTCTGTGCGATTCAGGCGAACCGTCTTGCTCTCCTGATCAAAAATACGCACCGGCGAATCATATCCCGCATAACGCGTCCATTGTGGATTCGGGTCGCCTGTCTTCGCGAAACGCACCCAGGAGCCATGGATCTCATTGATGAGCTTCTGCACCGTTTCTTCCGGCTCGTCCTTAAAAACGAACTGGCTAAAATGGAAATCCATATTCCCAAAGGAAAGCGGCAGTTCGAAGGCGTGGGAAGCCAGCCAGCCGGTTTCCCATCCGGAATTGCTGATATATTCATAGCGGTACATCCAGACATCCTTCGTAAACTGGCGCTGCGCCTCAGCCACCTTGATGGATGGCATCTGGAAAGCATAGTCTGTGGCAAAGGAAATGAACGGATACGCCCCTTCCTGTTCAAAT
This sequence comes from Clostridiales bacterium, assembly GCA_021202175.1. GTDB lineage: Bacteria > Bacillota > Clostridia > Lachnospirales > Lachnospiraceae > Anaerobutyricum. The sequence continues at coordinate 1,363 of JAJQDO010000111.1, forward strand.
TGTTCGTTGATTGGCGGCACGGTGCTCATGGAGAACTTCGCCTGTGCCTTGAATTTCGTGAAGCGGTCATTCTTAGACGGATGATAATAATCGATGATTTTCGGGATAGCGTCTGCATGCCCGTTTTTCTCCATCATCTCCGCCACCATGGCCCAACAGTTCGGAAATCCCGTCTTCTCCGGGTGAACGAACATCGTTCCTTCCTGCGCGTTGGTACCGATGATGAGTTTTACATTTTCCGCACTGCCATGGCGAATCGCGTCTATCGGGCGTTCCGGCATCAAATCATCGATGACCGGACTTGGAAGAAAGATTCCCGGATTCTTATACTGATGATATTCTGACACGTAAGCGACACCCTTTAACATTTCAAACGGATCCATGGTCTTCAGCTTCGGAATATCGTCTTCCGTCATGCCCATGCCTTCCAGATACAGATCAATATTCCGTCTGGCCATCTCATGAGAGCAGATGCAGTTTGGCAGCGCGCTTTGCACGATGGCTTTTTGGAAATATCCCTTCACCGCAGGCATCGCCAGCATATTTACTACTGTAGCGCCACCCGCTGACTCGCCGTTAATGGTCACATTTTCCGGGTCACCGCCGAAGGCTTCGATATTTTCATGAATCCACTGCATGGCCATAATCTGGTCGGAAATGCCACAATTGCTTTCGAAATCCTCGCATCCCGGATAGGTCGTGAAATCATAAAATCCCAGAACGCTCATGCGATACTGGAAGGAGACGAAAATCAGTCCGTCATCGGTAAAATGCTTTCCGTTATAGAGAGGCACATTCGCCGCCCCGGTCGTATAACCACCACCATGAATGTATATGTACACCGGCAGGTTCTCTCCCTCTGCCGGGTGCTGGATATTGACCGTCAGGCAATCCTCGGAACCTTTATCGATTCCTTCGTCATTCTGGATGGCTTCCGGTCCATATTCTTTCGCGTCAAAAACATTATCCCACGGCTCCATTTTCTGCGCCCTTTTAAACCGCAATTCTCCAACCGGCGGCTTCGCGTAGGGGATGCCCAGATACTCGATCCGGCCTTCCCGAAGATAGCCTTTTACTTTCCCACTTTTTGTATTTACAATATAATCCTTCATCCTAATCTCCATCCTCCCATCTACAGTCTCAACATTGATAAAAATATTTATCGCACTTGTCTCTATTTAGAACTCATAAATCTTCTACTCACAAATACTGTCATATTGATAACGTTTCTCTCATCCAAAATTTAATATTTCCACTATTTCTCCTGGCACTTACATCACAAAGAAGTGCTTCCCTCATCCTATCCCGATGTTCCCACTGTTCATCCAGGCACTCGCATCACAAGAAACGCTTCCTCTCATTCTACCCCGATATTCCCGCTATTGATTCCAACACTCGCATCGGCAAGAGGCAGCCAGTCCAATATCTCCGGCAGCTGATTACGCCAAAAACCCCATTCATGTCCACCAGTCGCTTCCACATAAGTTACCTCAGCGCTGGCATCCAACAGTTCCTGATGCAGTCTTCGATTCGGTTCCAGAAGAAAATCCTCCGTCCCCACTGCCTGATAAATTTCTGGAATCTCTTTTCCCTCTGCCTTTCTCTGACATAACAGCCATACCGGATTTTTGTCACTCTCCATCACCTTGTCAAAGTCACCGAACATTTCCTGCGCGAAACATCTGCGTTCCATAAACATCGGATGATCATCCGTGCGCTGATCGAGGTCATACAGCATCATCGCTGCCGAAAGACTCACGATCTTTCCGAACCGTTCTCCATATTTCAGGCCAATCCGTAGTGCACCGGAGCCGCCCATGGACGAT
>JAJQDO010000074.1:0-2755 GCA_021202175.1 Clostridiales bacterium
ACAAAAAGGATTAAAAAAAGGATATATAAAAAAAATAAGAGTTGACTATGACATCTGTTTTTTAAAATCTGACCTTTAAATGTCAGATTTCTGGCCTTACCCATTGTTCAGTTGGCCTGATTGATTTTGAAAATCATGTGCAAATATAAAAAATCTGACATTTTCCATTGTATTCAAATTGATTATTTCAATAAGGTCAATATTTTGCTATACTGCAAAACATATTAACCCGGAGGATAATAGTTTGGGTTTGAATGAAAATGGAGAAAATGAATTAAAATGCATAATAAATATGCAAAAAATGCAGAGCAGAAAGGACAAAATATTATGGCAGACAATAATCGTTATCAGTTAAACAAGGAATTAGCGCAGATGTTAAAGGGTGGAGTGATTATGGATGTGACCACGCCGGAGCAGGCGAAGATTGCCGAAAAGGCTGGTGCCTGTGCTGTTATGGCTTTGGAGCGGATTCCGGCGGATATCCGGGCGGCCGGCGGAGTGTCGCGCATGAGTGATCCAGCGATGATTCGTGGTATTCAGGAGGCTGTCAGTATCCCGGTTATGGCCAAATGCAGGATTGGACATATTGCCGAGGCACAGATTCTGGAAGCCATTGAGATAGATTATATCGATGAGAGTGAAGTTTTATCCCCGGCGGATGATGTCTATCATATTAATAAGAGGGAATTTAAAGTGCCATTTGTCTGTGGAGCAAGGAATCTGGGAGAAGCCCTACGGCGCATCGCGGAAGGAGCGGCCATGATTCGGACGAAAGGGGAACCGGGTACTGGCGATATCGTGCAGGCAGTGAAACATATGCGATTGATTAATAAGGAGATTGCAGAGGTTACTGCGTTGCGGACCGATGAGCTTTTCGAGAAGGCGAAGGAACTGCAGGTTCCATTGGATTTGGTGGAATATGTTCATGAACAAAAGCGTTTGCCGGTGGTGAATTTTGCAGCTGGAGGTGTTGCGACGCCGGCGGATGCGGCATTGATGATGCAGCTGGGTGCGGAAGGCGTTTTTGTCGGTTCCGGTATCTTCAAATCCGGTAATCCTGCTAAACGGGCGGCGGCCATCGTGCAGGCGGTGACTAATTATGATAAGCCGGAGATGCTGGCAAAGTTATCTGAAAATCTCGGGGAAGCTATGGTCGGCATCAATAAGCAGGAGATCGAACTGCTCATGGCAGAGAGGGGCATCTGATGCGTGTCGGAATCCTGGCAGTGCAGGGAGCTTTTATCGAACATGCGCATTGCATGGAAAAACTATCGGTAGAATATACCTTACTACGCAATAAAAAGGATATCGCCGATGACATCGACCGTCTGATTCTGCCAGGTGGGGAAAGCACGGTGCAAAGGAAGCTTTTGAAGGATCTACAGATGTTTGAACCGTTAAAATCGCGGATTCAAGATGGTGTGCCGGTTCTTGCCACCTGTGCCGGACTGATTCTTCTCTCCGAAAATGTAGAGGGTAAAAACGGTCCGGAAGAATCCTGCTTTGGAACGCTTCCCGTGACTACCTGCCGCAATGCTTATGGTCGGCAGCTGGGCAGCTTTTTTGTACAGGGAACACTGGAAAAGGCAGCGGGAAGAGGTGGAGCCGCGGATGAGGCGAGAACGGATATGGATGGTTGGACAAAATTGAAATCCGATGAGATGATTGACAAAACGTATGGCAAAAAGGCTGATAAAATGATTAAGACGATATTTGATTACCCCATGCGATTTATCCGGGCTCCCTATATCAAAGAAGTTCTGGATGAAAATGTGGAGATATGGAATGTGACGGACGGCAGGATAACAGCCGTGAAATATAAAAATCAGATTGGAGTCGCTTTTCATCCGGAATTGACGGATGATCTGCGGATGCATCAGTGGTTTTTGTCTTTGTAAAAAGCATTCAAAATATTTAAGGGCGAAACCTGAAAGACGCGTCAGGTTCGCCCTTACTTTTTATAACTGCGAAATTTAACGAAATCATGTCTCCGATTCGATGTTATATCGTAAAAATTCGAAGCTTTTTCCAGTCGATTTATAGTGAACGACAAGAATAATTTGTCGTTCACTATAATATGAATCATAGTTCTTCATTCCAATAATTCCAGCAAGTCGTCTCTGGTCATACCGGCCAGTTGTCCGGTCTCTCCACTGATGATCTGGTCGGCAAGGTCGCGCTTTGCTTCTTGCAGTTCCAGAATCTTTTCTTCAATAGAGTTTCGGACGATCAATTTGAAGACAGTTACCTTTTTTGTCTGGCCGATACGATGTGCCCGGTCGGTGGCCTGGTTTTGGGCAGCAACGTTCCACCAGGGGTCATAATGGACGACCACATCGGCACCGGTCAGATTCAGTCCGACTCCACCAGCCTTGAGAGAAATCAGGAATACAGGTGTATCTCCATCATTGAAATCTTTTACCAGTTCCAGTCGTTTTTGCTTGGCAGTAGCTCCGGTAATCGTATAATAGGATATTTTTTCCTGGTCGAGTCGTTTCTGAAGGATTTCCAGCATGGAAGTAAACTGGGAAAAGAGCAGCATACGATGGCCGCCGTCGATAGCACTCTGAATCAGATCCATGCAGGCATCCGCTTTGGCGGAGTCTCCCCGGTAATCATCGAAGCAAAGGGACGGATCGCAGCAAATCTGTCGCAGCCGCATCAGTTCTGTCAGTACAGGGAGTTTGTTGCGGTGGAAGACGTCAGGTTCAGTTTATGCGCTATGTTCTCGCATCTGTCAATCTGGAAGCTCCTT
>JAJQDO010000074.1:2765-22515 GCA_021202175.1 Clostridiales bacterium
CGCTCTGTCAGTACAGACAGTTTGATGCGGTTGACTTCGTCTGCATCCTGTTTTCCAATAAGTTCGCGCATATGTAATACTTGTCCGTCGTAAAGTTGCTGTTGCTTTTTATCAAGATGCACATAGCGCACTTCTTCCAGCTTGTCTGGCAGGTCTTTTAATACATTTTCTTTCAGTCGTCGTAAGATAAACGGACTGGTCATTTTTTGAAGTCGTTGTATTGCTGTCTCATCCTGATATTTTACGATGGGCGTCTCGATTTCCCGCTTGAAGATTTCGTAGGAATACAAAAATCCTGGCATCAGGAAGTCAAAGATGCTCCACAGTTCACTCAAACGATTCTCTATAGGAGTACCGGTCAGGGCAAAACGATAACGGCTTTTTACCACTTTTACTGCCTTGGCTGCTGCAGTGGTATGGTTTTTAATGTATTGCGCTTCATCAATGACTTCATAGGTAAATTCCATATCTTCATAGAGGTGGATGTCTCGTTTTAGCAGGTCATAAGAGGTCACGGCAACATCATAATTCTGACAGGAGGCGATTTTATCCCGCCGTTCCGATTGGGTGCCGGTAATCAATAAGATATTGAGTTCAGGTGCAAAACGAGCGAATTCTTCGCCCCAGTTGAAGACCAGAGAGGCCGGCGCCACAACAAGGGAGGTTGGAGCATTTTCTTGAGAAACCCCATCTGTCATGGAAAATGCGTCTATGTCTGTGGTTTGTATGGAAGCTGTTGCCATCGAATTTTCATTTACATCGAAGGATTGTATGGAAGTTGCATTTGTATTGATGGACCGCTCTTTTGCCGATAGCAGAAGCGCGATAATCTGCAAGGTTTTTCCCAGTCCCATATCGTCTGCCAGAATGCCACCGAATTGCCATGTTTCCAGTGTTCGTAACCATTTATATCCATTTTTCTGATATTTGCGCATGACTTTCGCAAGGCTTGCCGGAACATCAAAGTCTGCATCACTAATGGTCTTAAATCCTTTGACCATTTCCCGGAAATGGCTGTCACGGTCGCTGTACACACTGTCGTTTTCTTCCAGCATTTTGTTCAGATAGAGGGTACGATAAAGTGGCAGATGCATTTTCCCCTTGACAAAATCTTTTGGTTTTACGTGCATGGAATCCATCAGTTCGGATAGCAGGTCCAGAGATTGTTCATCCAGGTCTACGTAGGAACCATCTTTTAAACGGTAATAGTTCTTTTTGTCGCGATAACTGTCCAGAATATCGAGTAACTCTTCTGGCGGAACGTCATCTGTCGTGATATCGAGATCCAGCAGACCGCCGGATACAGATACCCCGACGGATATTTTTACAGGACGGATTTTCCGACGTGCCTTGAAGCGGTTTGTGCATTGCACTTCTCCTAATGTAAGCAGTTCGTTTACACCATCGGTCATCATCTGGTAAATGCGTTCTTCATCTCTGCCACAGTTCAGTTCGTCTTGCTCCAGGTCGACTTGCGGAAGCCAGGTCATGACATTGTAAAGCGTTTCCTGTTCTTTGGAAAAATTGCGGTAATTATCTAAAATATTGTACTCATCTGTGCGGATAAAATCAAGAAGAGGTAATTCCTGCTGTTCATACCGGGCAAAGGGTTTGCATTGGACATCGTCATCGTACGCGTCCAGATAAAACACAAAGTTTACCGGAGGTACCAGAAACGAATGGATGCGATCCGGGTTTGTTTCATGTACTTCTGCGATATCCTGCAGCTCGGGCAGAATCTGATAATAAAATTCAGAGAGATAATTCCGTCCCACACGGAAAGATAAATTTCCTTCTCTATCGGCCATCTCCGCAAGGGTTTCGATTTTTTCCTGGAATCCCTCTGAAGATTTGCAGAAGTAATTATCATTGATATAATAAGCACAGTCTGTCCCAAAGTAGAGTTCAGGAAGGTGGCCGTTTACCTGAATACCATGGAATTCTTCTGAAGGGGATGCCTTTTTTGTGGAGGATTTTTTGCTGACTTTTTTTGTTTGTGGAGGATTCATGCCATTGGAATCATTAAGAACAGCTTCCTCAATCTGAAGGGTGATGCAAGGGGTGGCTTCTTTTCGGCGTAGTACGGCTTTTTTCGTTTTTGGCAGATCACGGTCTTCATAATCTACGGTTTCATCGCTCAATTCTTTGTAAAATTCATCCAGACGCCAGCCAAACATATTCAGAGAACCACCCACTTTAGCAGATCGGCGATAATAATAATGTGTTCTCGCTGCATCCTCCAGTCGCTGACAGAATTCTTCCTCTTCCTGGACGATCCGTTCAATAAAACGGAGCCACTTTCTGCCCTCATCGGTAAAATTACTTTTTTTGTGATTTAGCTGCGTGTTTGAACCATAAGTTGCTGTCGCGGCATTATGGACATTTTCGCAAAATGTATCCAGTTCTTTGATGACAAAAAGTTTGTTTGTGCCTATTTTGAAAGAGAGGGTAAGGTTTCCGTCCTTTTTTACAAGACGAGGTTTCAGTATCAGACTCTCTTCCTTAGCCGTTTTATCGGCTATCATGTGGTTTTGTCTTTTCTGTTCATATTGGAACAGGAGTTTGTTGGCATTCCAGTCCGTTGCATCGCCAAAGTTGTGGCGTGTGTTTAGAAAATCGCGCAGAGCAATCAATATGCCAGCGACATATTTGCATTTCGGTTGCTCATCCCAATACCAGCCATATCGGTTTTTGCATTCAGGACAAGTACACTGTGTTCTATGGACAGCGTTTCTGGTAAAATAAACAGCTGTCCTGATTTCCATTCTCCCAACCTGTCCCTGCCAGATGGCTTCTCCAACCGGTTCAGTACCATCGTACGTCACATATCCATAAGATGATGTTTCATAGCCCATGCTGACTTGAATCTCGTCAATGATGCCTTTATTATATAAATCCTCACCGGCTCGGTGTAGGCTGGCCAATAAATTCAGTGAATCATAGATAGCTTTGCTGTCAAAATAAGTATAATGATTCAAAGCCTCGATGCAGACATGCGCAATGGAATCATCAGAATCATCGTCGGAACTCAAGGAATCCTCCAAAGGAGAGTATTCTTCGAGCATACGTTTTTGTTCTTGCATTTTTTTCTGCTTCTTTAATTCGGTATTCTCCGCTTCCCGGCGTTCTTGTTCGCGCTTTTTTATTGCCTGCGCGATCATCGCCTCTTCTTTTGCAAGAGCCTCTACTTTCTCTTTTTGCATCTGTTCTTCCTGCTTTCTCTTTATCTCTGCGGCTGTCTGGGCAGATTCCTGTTCCTACCGTCTTTTTTCCTGGCGACGCTGTGTTTCAGCCTTCTTCTGTTGGCGGAGTGCCTCTCTCCACTGTTCTTCTGCCAATTGCTTTTCCAGTTGTTTTTGGCGTTCTGCCTGCGCAGCGGCTTTTTGCTCTGTCTCCTTTTTTGCCCGCGCAGCCTTTCGTTTTTCACGGGCTGCCCGACGCTCTGCTCGTTCGGCTTCTTCTTTCGCTAGCCTTTCCACTTCTTTTTTTGCGGCTTGTTCCGCCTCTTCCTTTACAAGGCGTTGTGCCTCTTCCTTCGCCCGACGCTCCGCTTCTTGTTTCTTTGCCTGTTGTTCTTTTTCTTTTTTAAGGAGTTCCAGTTCCGATTCTTTCTGATGTTTTGTTTTTCTCGTTCTTTTTTCTGGTTCCCCTTTTGTTTGAATTACGGAAGATTTCTGTGTCTCGCGTTTGTTACGGTTTTTGGTGCCACGAGTAATTTTTGGTTGGAGGCTTGAAGAGTCTTCTTTATCAGTCTGAGTATATTTCTCTGGATGGTCCAATGCATCGATGGCAAAGAGTAGTGCTGCCATATGATAGCAGTTATTGCCACTGCGTGATATGGGACAGTGGCATCGCATACGGACAGGCAATCTATTTTGTAACGATAGAGATACTTCGTATCTTTGTCGCTCAAGAACTGCGGCGGAATAAGAATCTTCATTCTGTTTCAGTTCAACGACGCGTCCGTTTCTGTATATGGATTCTCCTCGATCTAATGCAGGTGCATTAAATTTATTTTTCCAGGTTCCTTGTAAACGGTCCATCTTATAGTTCTTCTTTCTTTTGTATTAAGATTATTCTCATTGTAACAGGTTAGGAGGGATATTTCTACAGCTTTCTTTCTTGATTACCCGATAATAGTTATTGGAAAGTATCAAAAAACTATTTTTCGACAATCAGGTCTGGCAAATTTCGTGCAGAGTTGTTACAATGAAAAAAATTGATGGTTTTGTTATAGAAAATGAGAAATATAATCTGTCAGGAATTGTCTGGTATAATGAGATTTTGTTCTTGGGCTATGATTATGCTTTCATTACAGAATGTTTTGCCAGAGAGGGTTCACTATGAATTTTGTTTTTGATATTGATGACACACTATATGATCTGATGCAGCCATTTATCAAGGCGCACGAAGAGATGTTCGCGGACAGGGCGTCCGTAGATTCTACCGAGCTTTTTATAATATCCAGAAAACATTCTGACGTTATTCTCGAACAGAAATACAGAGGATTGATTCCTTCGGAGGATGCCTTTTTTGAGAGGGTAAAAAGAACGTATCAGGAGATTGGCGTTGCAGTATCCAGAGAGGAAACGGTGCGGTTTGAGGAGAGATACCGTTTCTGGCAGGGCCATTTCGATGTGTTTCCTTTTACGAAGATGTTGTTTGATTTATGTGTGCAGCGGAAGATTCCCATTGCCGTGCTGACAAACGGAGAAAGCGTCTGTCAGCGCAGAAAGATTCATTCTCTGCGACTGGAACGATGGTTTGCGCCGGAAAGAATATTTGTATCGGAGGAAATAGGTAGCCGCAAGCCGGAAGTTGGTGCGTTTTTGTTTGTGGAAAAACAGTTACATTATGCGCCGGAGGATACCTGGTATGTTGGAGATTCCTATGAGGCGGATATGCCGGGAGCAAAGGAAGCCGGATGGCATACGATCTGGTTTAATCATCGCCATCGGGCCTGTCCGGATGCTGTAAGTCTGGCAGATATCGAAATGCAGAATGGATGGGAGCTGCTGGATATGATAAGGGAGTGGACTGCAGATTAGACGAAGATATTGCATATTTTGTATAAAGGGAGCGCTATGTTTGCGTGTATGTGTTTATTTTTTCCTTGAAATGCCATACACCATTTGCTATAATATTTTATTGCTTATGAGCTGCTAATATAACGTCTTCGAAACAGATTGACTTTTTTGTCCGTCTGTTTTTGAGATGTGATATTAATATGTGGTTTTTAGGATGTCGGTGCTACATCGGGACTGTCGCGCAAGACGCGAACAGGAATCATTTGTTTCGTTATTTTGAGGAGGAAGTAGGAATGCATTGGTCTGAGAAGATTGCAAAGGATATTATTAAGAGGTCCCCGGACAAGGAAGAGTATGTATGCGCGGCGGGAATCAGCCCGTCCGGATCCATTCATATTGGTAATTTCAGAGATATCGCCACAAGCTATTTTGTATATAAAGCATTGTTAAAACAGGGGAAAAAGGCAAGGCTGCTGTTTTCCTGGGATGAGTTTGACCGACTGCGCAAGGTTCCGGTCAATGTAAAGGAGATCGCGCCGGAGTTGGAAGAAGATATCGGGAAGCCTTATGTGGATGTGAAGGATCCGTTTGGCTGCTGTGGTTCCTATGCGGAGCATTTTGAGAAAGAATTTGAGCGTTCGCTGGCTCGTTTTGGTATCCCGATTGATTTCCGCAGACAGAGCGAGAATTACAGAAGCGGCAAATACGCCAAATATGTTGTACAGTCGATTCAAAAGAAAAAAGAGATTTTTGATATCCTCGATAAGTTTCGTCAACAGGAAGCAACGCCGGAAGAAAGAGAGGCTTACTATCCGGTCAGCATCTATTGTCCGGTATGCGGTAAGGATGACACGACCATTGTCTCTTCCTCGGAAGATGGTGTGACCTGTGAATATACCTGTAAATGCGGACACAGCGGAACCTGGGATTTCAGCAGGGATTTTAACTGTAAGCTGGCCTGGAAGATTGACTGGCCGATGCGCTGGATGGTGGAAGGCGTTGATTTCGAGCCGGGCGGAAAGGATCATGCCAGCCCCGGCGGAAGCTACGATACCAGCAAGATTATCGCCAAAAAAGTGTTCGGCATCCAGGCACCGATGTTTAAGGGCTATGAGTTTATCGGGATTAAGGGTACGACTGGCAAGATGTCCGGTTCTACGGGTCTCAATCTGACGCCGGAGACATTGCTTAAGATTTATCAGCCGGAGGTCATCTTGTGGTTGTATTCCAAGTCAGAACCGAATAAGGCATTTGACTTCTGTTTTGATGATGAGATTCTTCGTCAATATTTTGAGTTTGATAAGATGCTCAAGACCTATCAGGCAGGAAAAGGTAAGAATTACGATTATATCGAAGGCATCATGCATAACTGTATGATCGAAGGGCGGGAGATTCATCCAGTTCCGATGCAGCAGATCGTGAACTTCGGCTCGGTTGTCGATTTTAATGCCGATATGCTGGAGACTGTATTTGAAAAAATTGGTACTCCGTACAAGAAAGAAGAATTTGCAGAGCGTCTGGAACTGGCTCGTTACTGGCTGGAGAAATGTGCTCCGCAGAATATGAATACTCTTCTCGGATATAGAAACTGGGATTATTATAATGCATTGAGTGATGTGGAGAAGAAGGAGATTGCCCTGCTTCACGATTATATTCAAAAAGATGAATATGATTTGGACGCATTGAATACCTTTATTTATACGATTCCGAAAGAGGCAGATCCGAACTTTAATGAGGAGAATAAAAAAACAGCACAGGCGAATTTCTTTAAAAATGCCTATAATCTGATGATTGGTAAGGCGGCTGGTCCGAGACTGTATCTTTTCCTGTACGCTGTGGAACCACAAAGATATCTGGGACTTCTGGATTTCTCTACCCCACAGACAGAGGAGGAACGGGAGCTTGCTGCGGCCGCGAAAGCGGAAGCAGAGCGCATTGCGGCCGAGGAAGCGGCGGCAACGCAGGCAGCAGCCGAAGAAGAGGCAAGGAAAAATGCCATCGCTCCGGTAAAGTCACAGATTACGATCAATGATTTTGATAAGATGGACATGCGTGTCTGCAAGATTACAGCATGTGAGATTGTTAAAAACGCGGAGAAGCTCTTGAAGCTTACTTTGTTTGACGGCCTGGGTGAGAGAGTCATCGTTTCTTCGATTCGTGATGAATATCAACCGGAAGAATTGGTCGGAAAGAAGATTATCGTGATGGCGAACCTGAAGCCGGCGAAGTTTGGTGGTGTCAAGAGTAACGGTATGTTACTGGCGGCGACTCATGAGGATTGCGGTTGTAAGGTGATCTTTGTGGATGATAGTGTGCCGGAAGGAACGGCGATTCATTAATTATAACTTAAAGAATAGTAAACGCACAGATGATAGAGTATTGCCTGTGCGTTTTTATTTTAATGCAAGAAAGAATATGATGAGTATGCTCACTCCAATTATACACGCATTTTAAAAGGGACTAACGCAAAGGCAAAAGCAAATGCTGTTCAGGGTCTGCCTGAATTAATTCAAGTTGCATCTGGAAGACGTTATGAAGAAAATCGGAAGGATAAGCACACGGCAAAAGCAAGACATGGATGGTATCGTTTTGAGTCGAGGTTTGCTTTGCCAGTATATGGGATAAATGGTGAAGTAGAGCGGTATAATATATTTCATGCTGCCATGCTTTTGAGACATGATAAAAATGGAAAAATATATCTATATGATATTATGAATATAAAAAAAGAAACGAGCAAGCTTTTCCAGTCAGTAGACTTTACTCAGTAAGAAAACCCGTTTCATTTTTTATTTTATAGGCATAATAAAGTGTTGTGTCAAGAGGAATTTAGTCATCATTGGGGATGTGAAGTGAAAATCAGTAACATCATTTTTATATGGATTCCGGTATATCTTTTAAGTATAATTACCTTATGGTGAAACATCAAAAAAATAATCGTTATATAAATTAGAAAGGGACGCACGAATGGATATAAAAGTGAAAACACTTATTTTTGATATGGGAATGGTATTGGTTGACTTTCACTGGAGAGACTTTCTGGCGGAGTTAGGATATGAAAGTGAACAGATTGAAGAGATTGGGCGTGCTGTTTTCCGTAATCCCCTGTGGCATGAGTTTGACTGGGGCATCATGACAGATGAGGAGATACTCACACAGATGAAACGGGATGCGCCACATCATGTGCAGGATATCGACCGTATCTGGGAGAATTTCCAGTATGTCTGCAAGCCTTTCGATTATGCCGAAGAATTGATTCGTTCCCTTCATGAGCTGGGATATAAGATATACATATTGTCTAACTTTGGAAATACACTGCTGCATCTGGAACGTCCGATGTTTACTTTCCTTGATTACGTGGATGGCAGTGTGATTTCTTATGCAGTACAGCAGATGAAACCGAATGATGATATTTATGAAAGTCTGTTGTCGAAATATACCATCAATCCGGCAAACGCAGTATTTTTTGACGATCTGGAGGCGAATTGCGAGACTGCGAGAAAATTGGGCATTACGGCTGTGCAGGTGAAAGGGCTTTCTTCTATTATAAAGGGGCTAGAACAGGAGTGTGGGGTTATATTGCCTCAGATGGAGAAATATCTGAAATGATAATGCACCTTCGATATCTTGTCAACCCTTTCGCAAACAACAGCCAAAAAACCGTGGAGAATGAAAGGGATTATAGATTGGAAAAGAAAAGAAATTCATGTATAATGATAAAAGATTTTACCCAGTTTATATGAGATAGAAAAATATACAGGAGTATTTATGAGATATGAAGAGATTAGTGATAGCAGAAAAGCCTTCTGTGGGGCGTGATATCGCCCGAGTGCTGGGGTGCGCGAAGCAGAGCAAAAGCTATATAGAAGGCCAGGATTATATCGTGACCTGGGGTCTGGGACATCTTGTGACCCTGGCAGACCCGGAGGCTTACGATAAAAAGCTGCAGACCTGGCGGATGGAGGACCTGCCGATGATGCCCGAGCATCTGAAGCTGGTAGTGATTCCTCAGACAAGGGGACAGTTTCAGACGGTGAAGGGTCTAATTGGGAGAAATGACATATCGGAGATTATCATTGCCACAGACGCCGGTCGGGAAGGAGAACTGGTAGCCAGATGGATTCTCGCGAAAGCGGGAAATAAGAAGCCGTTGAAACGGCTGTGGATTTCCTCGGTGACGGACAAAGCCATCCGGGAAGGATTTGCTCACCTGAAAAATGCGAAGGAATACGATAATCTCTACCGGGCTGCGGTGGCCAGAGCCGAGGCTGACTGGCTGGTAGGCATCAATGCCACGAGGGCGCTGACTTGTAAGTACAACGCGCAGCTATCCTGTGGCCGGGTGCAGACGCCGACGCTGGCGATGATCGCTGCCAGGGAAGAGGAGATTCGACATTTCGTGCCCAAATTTTATTATGGACTCCAGGCCAAATGGAAAGGCGTGTTGTTTACCTGGCAGGAGAAAGGAAGTGGGAGTTCTTCTGTTTTCTTCAGGGAGAGCCGGGATTCGGCCTATGAGCGGGCAAAAGGCAGTGTGGGACAGGTCATTTCTCTGAAAAAGACGAGAAAATCTTCCCGGCTGGAAGGATTGTATGACTTGACGACGCTTCAGCGGGATGCCAACCAGCGATACGGATTTTCGGCGAAACAGACGCTGAATCTGATGCAGAGCCTGTATGAGCATCATAAGATTCTGACCTACCCGAGAACCGATTCCCGGTATCTGACGGCAGATGTGGCGGAGACCTTGCGGGAACGGGTGGCAGCGGTGGCCGTGGGATCGTACCGCGCTTACGCGAATATGATATTGAAGGGGAAAATCAAGAGCAACGGTTCTTTTGTCAATGATAAAAAAGTGTCGGATCACCATGCCATCATCCCCACGGAGCAACCGGTTATCCTGGCACAGCTTTCCGTGGAAGAGAAGAAAATATATGATTTGGTCGTCCGTCGCTTTCTGGCGATGCTGTATCCTCCATATGAATACGAACAGACTGCGGTGACAGTGCAGTGTGGCGGAGAAACTTTTGTGGTCAGGGGAAATGTGCCGATTCATCAGGGATACCGTGAGGTATTGACGGAGGATGACGGGGAAAAGGAAATCAACCTTCCGACGTGGAATCAAGGAGAGAAACTGGAGGCGCCGGCGCTCACAAAAACGGAGGGGAAAACGAAGCCTCCGTCAAGATTCACGGAAGGAACTCTTCTGCAGGCGATGGAGAATCCTGTCCGCTATATGCAGTCGGACGATAAGAAGGCGGCAAAGACGCTGCAGGATACCGGCGGATTGGGAACAGTGGCTACGAGGGCGGATATCATCGATAAGTTGTTCCGCTCTTATCTGATCGAAAAAAATGAAAATGAGATTCGCATAACCGGTAAGGCGAAGCAACTGCTGTCGCTGGTTCCGGAGGATTTGAAGCAGCCGGAGCTGACGACACAGTGGGAGATGAAACTGTCAAACATCTCCGCAGGTAAGCTGCGACAGGATGTCTTTATGAAGGAGATCCGCCAGTATGCCGTCGCTTTGACAGAAGAGATCAAAGGCGGGGAGGGAACCTTCCACCATGACAATCTTACCAACAAGCTTTGCCCGGTCTGCGGAAAACGGATGCTCTCTGTGAATGGAAAACAGGGGAAGATGCTGGTGTGTCAGGATAGAGAATGTGGGTATAAGGAACGTGTTTCCCGGCAGACCAATGCCCGCTGCCCTGTGTGCCATAAGAAGATGGAGCTTGTCGGCTCGAAAGATAATCAGAAGTTTGTCTGTGTCTGCGGTCATAAGGAGTCCATGAAGGCCTTCGAAGAGCGGCGAAAGAAGGAAGGAGCCGGGGTTTCCAAGAAGGACGTGGCGAATTACATGAAGAAGATGAATAAAGAAGAATATAAGCCGGTTAACAATGCGCTGGCCGCAGCTTAGAAAAATATCAAGCTGTGTCTGGTATTATTTTTGGGCGTTACGGCCTTCCTTCTGGCAGGAATGCCTTCTACGTCTTTGCGGATTCACGCGGCAGCGATTCAGACATCTTCTGATGAAAAGATCACAGTCAGCCAGACAGTCTCTGTTGTGGAAGTGGATGATACTTCTACAAAGGTGAACGGACAACAGTATATCAATGAAGAAGGCGACCAGGTCGCCGGTACATTTCCCACAGATATGGCGGAGCATCCGGTGACGGCCTATTCCTTGACTTATGACATGGTAAAAGTATATAAGGTCTCCGATCAGGCTGAAGATATCGGACAGGTGAACATCGGAAAAATCGTTTTGAACGAATCCTAGTGGGACGGAGAGAGCATTTACGGAGAATATACCAGTGGTGACGATGCGGGCAGTGGCTGGTTTTCCGTGGACATTTTTGTGGAAGACGTGGAATATGAACCGGTCTATGCGACAGCCAGAGATACCATGTATGCGTATACGGACAGCTCTTTTGATGAGATTCGGGGAACCATCGGGAAATACACTGGGGTAATCGTCATCAGTAAAGAAGGAGATCATCGCCAGGTGATTTTTGAGACGGACGACGGTTACGCGATCGGTTGGATGACCAGTGGCGCTTTTTCCAATTGTCTTCTTTACGATGGCAGAGAGAAACAGATTCTCTCTGATGGAACCTATATGTTTCGCTGCGGATATGCGGATGGCACGGACGGCGGAGCATCCCTGAAAAATCAGACAGGCATGGATGGTTATGCCAGCTATACTTTTGTGTTGACGTATATTACTGACAATGATTATTATGTCATGGAGCAGGATACGGGACGATATCTTTCTGTCGAAAAGGATGAGGACTGGCAGCTGTGCTGGACGGATGAACCGGACAGTGAATACGGCGTATTTCATTTCGCCCGTAATTCGGGATCCTTTGCCATGCAGAGCGCGCTATGTCGCCTTTTTGTGGGAGAAAATGCGGATGGGAAGCTGATATTTTTTACCAACCGTGTGGATGACGCTTCCCATTGGAGAGTCAGTGCCGTGGAAAAGACACTCTCTACCAGCCAGCCGATGGTATTTACCCAGTATGACCCGGAATGGTGTGGCACCGCTTACGGCAGCGGCGGATGCATCGGTACGGCAGGCTGCGGCATCCTGGCCACCGTGAATGCGGTCTATGCTCTTTCCGGCCAGTATATGGACGTCATGGAACTGGCGGATTACGCGGTAGAGAAGAATTATCGAATTGTCGGCAGCGGAACGGACGACGGTATTTTTAAGGCGGCCTGTAAAAAATTCGGACAAAAATATAATTTCGCCTGGGATGGGCAGAGCGGCAGCATCGATCTCTTAAAAGAAAAACTGCAGGACGGCGATGTGGCGGTGGTTCATGTGGAAGGTCATTACGTCGTCATTGGCGCATACAGCAAAAAGAAGAATAAATATCTTCTTCTGGACTCCAATTATCTGCCAAAGAGAGCTACCAGCGCTTATGGAGACTGGATTTCCGTGGATCGACTGTTGTCGGGAAGCCTGGAAGCGCAAAGCTTTTATTTTTTTAAGCTGCGGGATAATGTGGAATAAGACTGCGGAATAATGTAATGACAATGATAAAGGGATGCGTTTTTAGAGTTTTTTAGTATAGAAAAAAAGTGTTATAGAAATAAAAGATAGAAAGAGGACGAAATATGGATAAAATAGAAGATCTGCGGCGGGTGCTGCAGAGAATCAATCACAAGAGCTATGGCATGTATAAAAGCCTGGCCGGTTCTTATGACTGCGGAAAATATATATTGCACATTGATCATGTACAGGGAGACCCCTTCGCCTCCCCTTCCAGACTGCGGTTTGAAATCGGGAAGGCCAATCATGGATTCCCGGAGGAATATTCCAGTAGTAAGGTGAGGAAGCTGGCTCTGGAAGACCAGGTACTGCGGCGGTTTGCCGGAAATCTGCGCAGAATGGACCGGGGAAATATGGGCTCTGGAAAGAGCGGGCGGATTACGACATGTCGGACGGGACAGAAGGTGCTGGAGCGGATTGCGGTCGTTTTTTCCAAAAACAAAATGGAACTGCGGTTTGAGATGGGATTTCCAGCCAGAGGAAGAACGATATTGGCAGATGAGATGCAGCAGCTCTTATTTGAAGTACTTCTGGGGCTGGCGAAAAGTTGTTTGATTTATAATAACTGGGATGTGAAAAGCAAGAAACGTCTGGAGGAAGCTATCTGGCTGGCCGATGACCAGGAGGTACTGCGTCAGGAACTTATGCACAGGAAACTGGCTGCCTTTGTGGCGGATGGAGCTGTTTTGCCGCGGGAAAGCGGCGTGTACGATATGCCAATGCGGGGTGCCGTTGCAGTTTCTTCTCCGGAAGAGCTGCGGATTGAAATCAAGGGTCCTCACAAAGGTATCATAAAAGGTATGGGAATCCCGGAGGGTGTCACTGTGATTGCCGGCGGTGGATACCATGGGAAATCTACTTTGTTAAAGGCGTTGGAACAGGGCGTCTATAATCACATTTCAGGTGACGGCAGAGAATATGTCGTATCCAGAGACACAGCGATGAAGATTCGGGCGGAGGATGGACGAAGCGTCATGCATACGGACATATCCATGTTTATCAATCATTTGCCCAACGGGCAGGATACGACTGACTTTTCCACGGAAAATGCCAGCGGCAGCACCTCCCAGGCGGCAAACCTGGTGGAAGCATTGGAATCAGGGTCCCGTCTGTTATTGCTTGACGAGGATACCTCCGCGACGAACTTTATGATTCGCGATAAGGTGATGGCCCGCCTGGTTTCGGATGATAAAGAACCGATCACTACCTTACTGCGTCATATCCGTTCTTTATATGAAAAACAGGGCGTTTCTTTTATTATCGTTGTGGGCAGTTCGGGCGATTATCTTTCCGTGGCCGATTACGTATTGCAGATGGACCATTATCGGGTGAAGGATGTCACGAGGGAGGCGGTTCACATCTGCCAGGAAGAAGGGATGCAGGGACAATATCCAGCAGATGAATTGACATTTCCTGATTTCTCCCGCATGTTAAAACCATCTGGAGCTGGCAGGATGAAGATGAAAGCCATGGGTACGGACACAGTACTCATAGACAGAGAGGCTATAGACGTGCGGTATCTGGAGCAGCTGATTGACGATGGACAGACGATCGGACTGGCCTACCTGATGGAATGGATTTTGTCCAATCAGAGGCAGACAGAGAATATATCGTCCCTGGTAGATGACATCTATTATCAGATTGATAAAAATGGATTCTATACTTTTGTACCCAGAAATTATTCCTGCGGACAGCCGGTATTGCCGAGAAAACAGGAGCTGTTATCCTGTCTGAACCGGTATCGCCGCGCAAAAATCAGCCGATAGTAAAACATGCGGGAGACTTGTATAAAAAAGTATAAAAAAATAGAAGGATATGATTCTTCGATACGATAATGGAAATCGCATGCCATCCGAAAAAATCATGAAACGAAAATCTATGTAGTTTTTGTGAAAAAGATTATATTATTTTTCCATTATACTCACTTAGAGCGCATAAATAAACCGTATTCCAAATATACGAAAATGGAATTTTATCGAATTTACGACACTTTTACGACAAATGGAGAAAATACGACAAAAATATAAGGAGGACAGGGATCTGTAAGGGGCTATGAAATATATCACCCCAAATTGAAAAGGCCATCTGAATTCGCATTAGCGAAGACAGACGGTCTTTTCTGTGTAACAATTAAAATTATGGAAAACATGCAACTTTACCACTGGTTTTTTCGGATTTTCTTAATATCAATAAAGTCGGCCTTAATGCCCTGGAGCGCCGTACGGGCATCTCCAGGGCGAAAATCCACAGTATCTAGGAGGATGGTTTCGTAGATAAGCCGGATAAGCCTCAGGCTTTTAAGGGAAGAAAGGCATGATGAAGTCTTCTGTCTGTTTTGACAGATTAAAGGAATACAGATTCCATGGAGATATAGTGGATGGGTGTGTTATTATGAGCATACATGGGCAGAAGGAGAAGACTATGCAGAAAAAAAGACTGAATATTTTCGGGCGGATGCAACAGGAATAATAGTAGACGATGGATTTGACACTATCAATGTTGATTTGGATGATGATTGCTAAGAGCATCCTGCTTTAGATGATACTTATAAACATGAGTAAGAAAATCGAATTTATGGATATTCTATAAAAAGATAATAATTAAAGATATCAAGCAGATGACGGAAGCTCTGGGCTGTAAATACGAGATTATCTTTACTCTGCCGAACGGCCAGAAAGTGTGAAAGAAAATGAAAAGCTATCTGCATAAAGTTGCAGAGTTCTATGCAGAAAATCCAATCAATCTGAACGGAAACTCTTATTACAGAAACTGCAGATAATCATAAAACAATAAACGATGTGAGTCAGGCCGATGGCCTGGCTCTTTTTATGTTTCCACATCTTTTTGCAACGGGTCTGTCTTCTGAAGATGACTGGGCGATTTTTGACATTCGTAAATCCAGAAATCAAAAAGGGTGTGGTAAACTTCAATTACATATAAAAAAGTAGGAGGAATATCAACAATGACAAGGCAAGAAATTGATACATTTATTGAAACCATGGAGGAAATCGGGGATGAATGGACTTTGGAAGATGTAGAAAGGGTCTACGGTGATGATTCACTGGAGGATGCCTTAGCCGATCGTAAAGCGTCGGTCGCTATATTTGGTGATATAATAGGCACAGTTCTCAACCGATAAGAATGTAGAGGGAAATTGTTTTTCCTTGTCGGTAGTGTAAATGATTGATTAAAATTTAAAAGATGATATTCTGTTTGAAAACATGAGGGGGATTATAATATGGCTTGGGATTATGCGGAACTTTCAAAGCTGACAAAGGCAAACGGTGGCCCAGAGAAGCTGATTGATACTCTGATAAACAATGGGATAAAGACCGGAAGGTCACAAATGCTTCCGGTGGTTGGCGCCGTAGCTGGTGTTGCAGTTGCAGTAGGTGTGGTAGGAAAGACGACATATGATAAACTAAAAACTCACTTTGCTGATAGGAAGAATAAGGAAGAAATGCAGGATGCGAGGGATGAATTGATAGAGGGAATCAAAGCGTATGATGCAGAACATCCAGACGATTCTGAAATAAGTCCAGCTACATGATGGTTTAGAGAATGAGGCAAAGCCAGGAGTCTTAATTCTTGACTTTGCCTTGAACGAAGGAAGTTGTGGAATATATGCTTGAACATGATGTGAAATTGGAACAGGAAATCATTAGTTATTATCTTTATCGATAAGCTCAATCATTATAAATCGAAAAATAATCAAATCTATCACTCAATTAGAGAAAGTCGCCCTGATGATACTTTTTTTAAGCTACTGATCATGATAAGAAATCAGTTGTGTTTTGCGTTTGACGCAAGGGCGCATGTTACAGGGGAGAAATAGAGCAGATATTTATTTAAGAACACCTGCTACTACAAGTCCCATAGCATTACCCTTTGATCCCCATGGCCATCTTAATATTTTCATATTCATCCTTCGCTGCAGAGAGCTCTTTTTCCGCATTTTCCAAGTCCACTTTACTGATTTCACGCTGTATATCTGCTGCTACTTCATCGTCCACAGCAGAAAGGAAGCCAGCTTTTATGGCATTCGGATACTGGAACTTTTTTGTACCCACGGTACCCGCCCCAAATTCAATTGCAAGCGTCCTATTTGCGTGAGACTTTACAGTCCCGATTCCGTAAGTCTTATGCTTGAGTTTTTTTTCGGTAAGATCGACAGTCTGGCCGGCTTGCACTGCAATATTGTCCCTTGCCTCAACCACAGCATGATAGCGTGATCGGGCTTCTTCGTATTGCTCCCTGAGCGTGGCACGGCGAATACGTTCTTTTGTGGATGTCGTACTGATGGTTGCGTGTTCATAAAAATCATAGGCATGAGCACAGTAAATGATGTCATACACGAGTATATGCAATTTATCATCAAATACACCTTGTGCTTCACGGTTGAAGCGTGCTTTATGAAGCTCCAATATGGTGTCGTTCTTTTTCACTTCTTTCAACAGTTCATCGCACATCCGATAGTATTTTTTGAGCAAAAAATTTTTGCCGGAACCGAAGTCATCCCCGTACTCTACACAATTTGCCCAGTCGGTTGCCTCGGTGGATATGATATAATCGAATAAGAATTATCCAGCCCACCCGATTGTTGTCTAACACAATAGGCCAGTAATCTGGCGAGCTAATTATTAATATATTTCGAGTGTTCAAATATGCACATCTCACAATTCCGGCGAAAGATTTTTGTGTATTTTATACTGCCGATTTCCTCATAATTGACTGGATATATCTCCCCAACAGAGTTAATGTACACATAACCAAAGAGGAACAACCCAAAAAACGGAACGCCAAAGAAAGGATTAGGCACTTGGTTTGAAATTATTTCTTAAGGATTTCTTTCAAGCATAGGGGCCGGGAGACAGCCTGAAAAGTTTTCCACAGATGTGATAAGTATTTTTTTTGAAAAAGCAGAGGAGGCATCTGGAAAGAAGAATGATGCGGAGGAAATTATTTCTTTGGGGAGCAAGATTTTCTACACAGGCATGGCAAGAAATTATATTTTTCTGAGGCTCTTATTTTCTGTTGAAAACATTTCCAGAATAACTTTCAGCTTTAACTTACAGAGAGCATTAGTTATCGTTTTAGCTAATCAATCATACTGACAAACTTCTTCCATCCTTTTAACCAATCAGCAACTTATTCAGCACAATTTACTCTTGCTTTAATAAACGGTTCATTATATTATTTATTTGAAATATTGTCTGAAACAAAGGAGTAAGACTGTGTAGGAAAAAATTATGGAATCAGAACTTCGTGTGCATGCATCCAAATCAGTTGAGAATATTAGATGTTATGAATAAGTCCCCTAAAAAAGAGATTACACGAGATTGTGATTACAGCTCGATTTTTTAAAAAAGGGAATTTTGAGTTTGACGAGTAAGGTTATTCTTTAGAGATGGATACCCCATCACAGGAGGAGATAATTATGGGAAAATTTATTCAATTTCCTGGGAATGATAACGAGAAAGCTATCGATATCCCTAAAACTAATTTTTTAGATTCATTCAATGAAGAAGAGATGGAATCAACCAACGAATCTTACAATCCACACCAGGATTACATTAAAAGGTTCTTAGAACACCTTGATTTAGCTGTACAAAGAGCTTTATCCGCTGCGGGATATGCAAGCCTTGATATGTGCATTTCCGACAGCTCTTATGAAAATGTCGTCAATGTTTCCTACAACTGGCCCTTGGGAAAAACAAAATATTTCTACATCTGCCAGTACTACACGAAGCTTGATGATGCCAGTGCTATCTTCAACTTCAACGGACTGACCGAGGATGAAGTAAAAGAGAAGTTCTTCGATTACGATTATAGATACCGCTGTACAGATGTAGTCTTCGAAGAATCTGCGGAAAAGGTAAAACAAATACTTTTCATGCTATGGGATCATTATCATTGCGGAAGGATGGCTTATGTATTCCCTTTGTCTGATTCGGCTTACGCACAGACCGTCAATCCATATTGTAGGTACTATATATTCCATACAGCTGGTAATAGGGAAGAACTCACAATAAATGAAAAAATGAAACTGAGTGGACTCATGATGTTTTTCGCCGACTGATTTTTTTTCGCTGATTTCAGAAAACAAGAGATTTGGAGCTTTCCTCGTTTTTTTAGTTTTCTTATAGTCATTGAAATTATTTCAAAAAAGAAAACATTCAAAATACAGAGCAGCAGGAACCCTGCTGCTCGTTATATTAGTAGCCATGGTATATAATTTGTGAGAAATTATAAAACAGAATTGAATAGATTTGTATTTGAAGAAATAGGAAAGATTGGATAAAAAAGATTATACTATTTCATGAACTTGCCCCGCTTCGGCGGGGCTATCCTTCTGTCTTTGTGAACAGAAAATATTTCCCATGCTACGGAGACTGATAAAGATCGAAGGAAGCTTGTCTTGAAACACGGACCTAAGAAGATAAAATTGTGTGCCGGTCACAGCGCATAGAAAAAACCGGCTTTGAGGCCGGTTTTGAAAAGAGAGAAAGTATGAAATATATATTAATATAACCTTTTGGTTATTTAATTGCTTGTTTGTCTTTTGATGATTGCATTGTAACTATTTTTTGTGAACGGTCTGTGAGAAAAAACTTACGAGTTATTTAAGTCCTTTCTGATCGGTGCTCGGCGGAATCATTCTGCGTTCACACCCGTACCCTCAAAAACCAGTTCTTTTTGATTACGATGACAGTATATATCATAATGGCAGGACATGCTTGCCAGATTCTATCAGAAAGTAGATAGATTTTGCAAAGCTCTCGAAGCAGGGTACACTAACATTTAATGTTATATCCTAAATCACAGACAACAACCCATTGAGCGAAATCCCTATTCCTGCTATAATCCAATTATGGTCCAACTTATAATCTACCTCAGGAGGTTAAATAATTTATGGCAAGAGATAACTGGCAGAAGATTAAACTGGTAAAATTACTGGAATTGCTATACAGGGAAACGGATGAAGACCACCCGCTGAACACATACTAGATCTGTGATTCTCTAGAAGAAATTGGTATCCCTTGTGACCGCAGGACGCTTTCAAAAGATGTTGCCCTGTTAAATGCGGCTGGAATATATGTCGGCAGGTGTAAGATGAGCAAGAAAAAGGGTTATTTTATAACAAACCGGATTTTTTCAGATGGGG
>JAJQDO010000087.1 GCA_021202175.1 Clostridiales bacterium
TGAATTGATGATAAAAGACGTGCGATCAATACTGCTATCTTTCCGGATATCTGTTTTGGGGGATGCTCACAGCACAGTCCGGGTTGGTATCGATGATAATCTGCCGGCGATTTTGCAGATCGCTGGCTTTTTTATTGGACGAGCCGGAGTCCTCGAGACTGCAGTCGGTCTCACGTGTCATCACCACGGAGATGCCGTTTTGAGTGAGAACGGTCCGGCATTTTAAGGCAATCGCCAGATTAATGTCCTTCTCCTCGATGCCGGAAGTGCTGACTTTGCCCGGATCGTCGCCACCGTGGGGCGGTAGTAAATTGCGGTAATTTGTACCGATGTAGTACGTTTGATCTTTCGTAAATGTGCTTTGTAGAAAATTGAAATCTGTTGTTGACAAATTTCAAAAGAAATGATATGTTCTTTTTAAATAGAAGCGGTTTTTTGCCATTCGCCTACATTGCTTTGTAGTCCTTGAGTGGGTTGCTCGCTTCTTTTTTTATGTCCAGAAGATCATATAAATACATCTTTCTATAAACCGTACAGTTAATAAGCAACCGTGCCGAATAGATATGATAGATATCTGTCTTAATCTCATTGTCATAAGTCGGCATTGCAAAACGCGTCTTGTAGTAGTACCAGCCGTTGCCCGCCATAAATGAATGCTTGTCCTTCTGATTCGCATGAAACTCCTTTTCCGTTGCAATTTCCAGCATTTCAGGAATTGCCTGCGCAGCATTCGCCTTTATTTTGGCGTTAGACCCTTTAAGACGTCTGGTGTATTTTGAACCACTGAACTCATCGGGAAATTCATTTCCAATATAAATGATATCCTGTGTTTCCGCGATTGTGACGATTTCACCAACATATTTCTTTAAATAGTTCTCAACCGCATCCCAGTCAATATTATGCTTGTTTTTGAAAATAACTTCAGGCAAGACAACGATCTTATGACCGTTTTCATCCATTACAATCTTCATATTCTTTTATTCACCTTCTCCTGTCCATGACCTTCATAAGTATCTGGAAATAAATGCGCCAGTTCGTCTGAAAAGTTGTAAGTGATTTTTATTCTATGATCCTCGTAAACCTGAATCTCATGGATCATTTCCACTAGCATATCCCGATCCAGCTTTTCCACATTCTGGAATGTGAGCAATCGTTTCACCCACGGGCTTTCCAAAACGTCTCCGGCAGTTCTCTCTTCTGACTGGCGTTCCAGATCTTCCATCTGCTTTGTAAGCAACTCTTCTTTCTTTACATAATCCTGTCTGTAAGTGATAAACTCGTCTTTGGAAATCAGCCCTTCCCGGTAATCCGCATAAACAGCTTTTTTGAGGTTCCTCAGCTTTTCCAACTCTGCGGACAAACGGTTTCTTTCATTTCCAGTTTGAAGTTTTGCGAAAGCCTCCTGCGCATGATTCTGCTCAAGCAGTTCCTGAAGATTCTCCACACTTTCAATGATTGCGTTCAGGATTGTGTTCAGGTCGTTCCGTATAACATCCTCAAGAACCGAATACGGAATTGCATGTGCGTTGCAATACTGTCTGCCGGAGCGGACATAAGTTCCGCAGTAGTAGTTGATATTCCCAGCGCCGTGTCCGGGCGATCCGATTTTCTTCACCAGCGCCCTGCCGCAGTCCCCGCATTTCAGGAATCCGGCAAACACAGACATATTAGAGTTCAGGTTGAGTTCTCGCGTCCGGCGTTTCAATAATTCCTGTGTCTTCTGCCATGTTTCCGGATCAATGATTGCCTCGTGTGTATTCTCCACAATAATCCAGTCCTCTTTGTCCACGCTGCGCTGCCTGCCTTTCATCCGCTGGGTTTTCCTGCCCTGCACCATATTCCCGGCATACATCTCATTTTTCAGGATGCGGTTAACCGTGGAATACGTCCAGTAAGAAGTGCTTTCCAATTTCTGACTGTTCCGATAATTTTCGCCGTTCATCCGCTTATATTCGGACGGACATACAATCCCATCTTCATTCAGCGCTCTGGCAATACTGTTTTTCCCATATCCGCTGACATACATTTTGAAAATCCGGCGCACCACATTCGCGGCATACTCGTCAATCACCAGCTTGTTTTTGTCAATGGCAGATTTCCGATAGCCATAGGATGCAAACGCCCCGATAAACTCCCCGACCTTCTGCTTGGTTTTCATGGATGCGTGGACTTTCTTTGAGATATCTCTGGCATATTGCTCATTGAAAATATTTTTGATCGGCAACAGGATATCATAAGCCTGTTTCATGCTGTCAATATTGTCCGTGATCGCGATAAAACGCACATCGTTATCTGGAAAATAACGCTCCAGATACCTGCCTGTCTCAATATAATCCCTCCCGAAACGGGATAGATCCTTGACAATGACACAGTTTACTTTTCCATCCTCGATGTCATCTATCATTCTCATGAAAGATGGCCTTTGAAAGCTAAGACCTGTAAATCCGTCATCCACATAAGTATCATAGACGACAAATTCATCCTTTCCTTTCAGGAAATCCGCAATCAGCTTCCTCTGGTTTCCGATGCTGTCACTTTCTGCCTTATCACCATCCTCTCTGGATAATCTGATATATTCAGCTACGTTGAAAAGAGTTTGTTTCTTCATGTTACTTACCTGCGGGCCGCTGTTCCTGTGGCTATTGTACCGCAGGAAGCGACATTTTCCAACTCATTTTTACAAGTTTCATCCGGTTTTTGCAGATGTGTCCGGATCAAACGGCGGAGCATTTCTTCCGACGTGCAGCGGGAGAGAAATTCTCTTTCAATCACATATGATATTTTTTCAGATTTCTTTTCTCTCACCTTATATCTCCCGTTTTGCTTTCTATAAAAACATATGGAACATGGCTTATCCCATATACGTTCTTTTATTTTCCGCAACTGACTTCCACCGTGTCCGGCGTCAAGCACGACGGTAAAATGTTCTGTTGTCTGGAATATATCGGAGGTCCGGAACTGATAACTGACAGCCAGAACTGCAAGAGTTGTGAGAAAGAGGAAGGAGACGATAAAACGGGAGGAAATGATGTGAGAAGGGTTTGTGAAAAGGGATGTTTTTTTGTCAAAATATGAAGATTTCATGGATTTATCCTCGAACAGATTCTTGTTTTCTATCATTATGATATGCAGAAAGGAAAATGATTAGTAATTGTAAAACAAGGCGAATCTGGGATTCTTGTTATGGCATTGGCTTTATGCTATAATTCAAAAATCTGATTATTATTTCAGAAAAAATATTCTCTCACCGCTTTTGGCTATGGGAGTGATTAGAAGAACTGTTCCAGATAAACCCAATAGACCGAAACAGAAGTATGTAAAGGCATAATATTTTCAGTTTTAGTGGCGGAGTTAGGCTGTCGCTTTTGTCCGACAGAACGTTCTAAAGCTGAAATGATAGGACAGTTTAATGTAAAATCTGGTTATGTTATGGAGGTAAACTATGAGAAGATTTTTGACAGTTTTACTATGCATGATGATATTTGTAACATTAACCGCCTGTGGAAATACGGCTTCAATTGGAGATAATTCCTCTGTTTTGAAAGTAGTAATACAGGATGAAGAAGCGGATACGGAGGCATACGATTACCTGGCTGTGTATCAGGATGGAAAAACATCTGAAATAGATGCATTTCATCCAGACGATATGATTTTTTACACCGCTGCCTCCGAAGATTTTACTTCAAGTATTAAAGGAAATACTGTTGTGAACAAGCTCACCGCGACAACCCTAATTGATGAAAATGGGAACCAAACCAGAGCGGATGAAACGATCACGGAAATGATGCAGACTGTGGCTGATATGGTAGAACATGATATCTGGCAGTTTCAGGTAATTACCGGTGGCAAACGATACTTCGCATTTGTCAAATTAAATGTCAACTGGCAAAGTCCTTGTATTCTGTATGAATACGATGCATCTACAGACAGTCTCACAGAACTGTGCCGCTGGGATGGCGTTGATCTGTTGGGAATCTCGATTTGACAGTATGGGCGATAAACTCGCGATGTAAAATGTGATTTGCTATCATATTTTGCATTGTGCACTTCGGAATGTGCTGTCAACAAAATGCCTCTCTTACTTTATAATAAAAATAAGATGAGGGCGAAATTTACCTCAACGAGCCAACCAGGAAAATGTAAGATCTTGTTGCTGATATCAGATGCCATAAAAATAGCGACAGAATAATATGGAGAGGAGAATAGATATGCAAACACTTGAAGGAAGAAATTGTTTATTTGCGGGAGCCAGTGGTGGAGACGGAGTTAATGCGGTAAAAGCGCTCTGTAAGGCAGGCATGAACGTTATTATGATGACCCATCAGCCCACGCAGGCACAAAGCCTGTTGGATGAGATGGAACAGCTTGGCTACCCGGGACGGTGTACCGCTGTGCAGGATGGAAATGCCCGTGATCCGCAGGTGCCGGATGAGGAAGTATATCGGGAAGTCTATGAAACTTACGGATCTATCGATGTGATCATCAGTAATATCGGCGGAGATGGATTTGAGGACAGCATAGATTCCGTGACGCCGGCACTCATGGTCCGTGAGGTGTCACAGCTTTTGGGCGGCGCGCATTCGATGCTGTATTACGCTCTGCCTTACTTAAGAAAAAGCCGCGCGCCGCGCGTGATTTTCATGACGACAGTGGAAGGCGTACAGGGAGGAACCCGTGAAAGTTATACCAACGCGGTAGCGAAGGGTGCCGTTCTTGCCCTGGCAAAGAACAGTGCGGCCAGGTTGGCAGCAGAAGGAATCTGTGTAAACTGCATTGAGAAGGGCGCTATTGAACGCGTCCAACATGGCAAAGTATCCCCGGGTGGAGAAATCTTTAAGGATACCTCTGTCATGCTTCCGGATATTCCGATGGGCAGAATGGGAACGCCGGAGGATCTGGCACAGGTAATCTGCTTCCTGGCCAGTGAGGAGGCTTCCTATATGACCGGCGCGGTAATTGATCTGAGTGGCGGCTTAAGTCTGGCGTAATCTGTCCTGTCCTGAAGCAGATTCCGTTCTTCCTCCTCAGCCAGAACGTTGAAAGTCAGCTTTCATTATAATTTTTGATTTTTATACTTGCGAAAATGATTTTTTTGTAGTAAATTATATTCGAATCTGCTTCTGCAGGACAATTATATAGCACGTGGGAGACAAAAAGTATCTTCGGCATAGATGTACAGCGATATATCTGTGACAGGGATGTTTTTTGTGGACTGCTCTGTAAGGTATTGATAGAGTAAAGGAACTGCCGCTGTGTTGGGTATCCAGCACGGCGGCTTTTGTGTGTTAGAAAACTTCGTTCCTGACACACAAAAAACTAACACAGAAAATGGATGGCCGTTGCCTTTAACGCCAGTTTTTGCATTGTGCACATCGGAATGTGCTGTCAACAGAACACATTTGTTCCTTTATAATAAAGATATCTTATAGAAATGCTCATAGGGATTATAAGATAGTTCAGTGGGAACAAACTATGGGAGCGAACGATACTATATTTGAGAGGAGAGCAGATGCGCGAACGCTTAAAAGCTGGAATGAAAAAGGTTTTTTGCAAAAAATGAATTAACCAGCGACAAAAAGTGAATTGAAGCGAGTAATAGTTTACTGTAAACTATACTTAATCAGGAGGCTGAGATTCGAAAAATTGATCGGAAAGGAAAAGGAATCATCTGTGATGATCCATAGATTATTCATGGAATCGATCCGTCAGTTTACGAATCGTTTGTTACCATTTCAGGAGGTGTAGAAATGATTATAGATGCGAATTTGTATTGGGTTCCGGAGCAGCTTTTTACGGATGATGCCCTGATGGAGAGATTTCTCGGAGAAGTGAAGTTTGGCTGGCATGGCCGCTGTGAGGAGATTCCGGGGACAGACGGAAAGAAGCAGGTCGTTTTGGAAAAGCCGGAAGGCAGTCCGAACCTGAATTATGTGCAGGGAGATTATGTGCTGGAAAGCCAGCTTGCCGATCTGGACGCGGCCGGTGTGGACAAGGCGGTATTGAAAGTGCCAGGATGCCACGAATGGATGGATCTGGATTTCTGCTGTATGTTTAATGATGGCATGTATGAATATCAGAAAGCGAGCGGAGGAAGGTTGATTCCACTGGCAGTTGTTCCACCCTATGGCACGCCGGAAAGCCTTGCGGAGCTGGAACGCTGTAAAAACGAGCTGGGCATGAACGCGGTTCAGGTCAGCGCGCATTATGGCGATGCCTACCTTGACGATGAGAGATTCTCCGCATTCTTCGCGAAAGTGAATGAACTGGAGATGAACGTGTATGTACATCATACGCCGATTCCAGCGGAATACCAGTCTTTCTGTGCCTATAATAATATGAGACGTTCTTACGGGCGCTGCGTGGATCAGGGACTTGCGGTTGGCCGTGAGGTGTTCAGTGATTTATTCATCAAATATCCGAACATCAAAATGGTTCATTCCATGCTCGGTGGAGGTTTCTTTGCCATCGCGAGCATGATGTTCCCGCAGCAGGCGAAAAAGACAGAGGATGTCAGCCGTTTCAAATCAGACAGCGGCGAGACGGCAGCCCGTTTCCGTGAACATATTTATTTTGAAATGTCGCACGCGCAGCCGTGGGGCAAGACACAGCTGGAATGTGCCATGAAGGTGCTCGGTGCGGATCATATTATCTGGGGAACCTCTTATCCGGTACGGAAAGAATGGCTGACAGATGGGCCTGCGTTTGTTCGCGCCCTGGATGTCACGGAGGAAG
The DNA here is from genome assembly GCA_021202175.1 of Clostridiales bacterium. GTDB lineage: Bacteria > Bacillota > Clostridia > Lachnospirales > Lachnospiraceae > Anaerobutyricum. The sequence goes on from JAJQDO010000087.1 coordinate 6,733, forward strand.
AAAAAGAACAGATGCTGCATGGCAATGCAGAAGCGATTTACAGAATTTAACCAAAGGCATAGCCCGGGACGGTAAATGCATCTGATCGATACATGCCCCGGGCGGTTTTGCTATAATTTGAACGATATGGAGTGAGAAAAAATGGAAGAAAAAGCCAATAAATTTTTGGAAGAAGAAAAACTTGGCACACTGATAAGAAAATATTCCGTGCCATGTATCATATCATTACTGGTGGCGGCGCTTTATAATATCGTAGACCAGATTTTTATCGCGAATGCGTCGTACCTTGGTTCCTACGGAAATGCGGCAAATAACGCAGTATTCCCGCTGACGATTGTGGCGCTTTCCTTAGCCGTGATGATCGGCGATGGCTGCTGTGCTTATGTCAGTATCCTGCTGGGAAGAAATGAGAAAGAAGACGCGCACAAGAGTATCGGCTGCGCAATCGTGATGGTGATTGTGGTCAGTCTGATTCTTACAGTGCTTTATGCGGTATTCCAGAATCCAATCCTGACCTTTTTTGGCGCGCGTGTGAACGAGGGAACCTTCTCTAACGCGAAAGAGTATTTTACATTTATCACGATGGGCATACCATTCTACATGTTCGGTCAGTGCCTGAACCCTATTATCCGTTCAGACGGCAGTCCGAGATTTGCCATGGCATCTACAGTATGTGGCGCGATATTTAACATCATCTTTGACCCGATCTGTATCTATGGTCTGCATTGGGGTATGATGGGAGCCGCTGTGGCGACGATCGGCGGACAGATTCTGACGGCTATTCTGGCGATATGGTATCTGTTCCATATGAAAGCGGTCAAGCTGGAAAAGAAAAGCTTTGGAATATTCCCGAATCTTATGCGGAGTTTCCTGCCACTTGGCATCACCAGCTTCCTCTCTCAGATCTCTATCGTGGCATCCATGGCTGCTGTGAATAACATGGTTGTAAGATACGGGGCTCTGGATCCGATTTTTGGACTGGAAGAATATTCTCAGATACCTTTGGCGGTGCTGGGAATTGTCATGAAGTTCTTCCAGGTTGTGATTTCCATCTCTGTAGGACTTGCCGCCGGCTGTATTCCTGTTATGGGGTATAACGTGGGCGCTAAGAGATCTGACAGGGCGCTCAAATTGTTCCAGATGCTCTTGATTGGAGAATTGATTACCGGATTTGTCGCGTTACTTATCGTGGAATTATTCCCGACACAGCTCATCGGAATCTTTGGCGCAGCGAATGAGAGTGTTTATTATACTGAGTTTGCAGTGAAGTCATTCCGGATTTATCTTTGTCTGCTGCCACTGGCTACCTTGAACAAGGGAACCTTTATCTGCATGCAGTCACTGGGTAAAGCGGCACTGTCCTCTTCCCTTTCTATGATTCGTGAAGTGGTCTTTGGTGTAGGCTGGGCACTGATCTTGCCAATGTTCTTTGGATTGAACGGCGTTCTTTATTCCATGCCGGTTTCTGATCTGTTAACAACGATCATTGCTGTGGTTATGATTCTGCAGATATTCAAGATGCTGAAAGCGGAGAGCGCGGCAACAGCGTAAGCGAGCAGGCCTGAAATTTTCTTAAAGAGAATTTCAGGCTTTTTTTAATTTTTCTACTGTAATTCCTTCTTTTTTTGCCAGATTCCTTTTTTTATGTTAAAATGGTTTTATCGACACGATGTACCAGGGGAGGGAAGGCATTTGGAAACGAAATATATACAGGAATTTCTTGTTTTGGCGGAGATGGAAAGCTCTTACGCGGCGGCAGAGAAATTATTCGTCTCACAGTCGACGCTGGTAAGACATATTCAGGGGATAGAAGATGAATTTGGCGTTCCCCTGTTTAATCGGTCGAAGCGGGGGTTTGTCTTGAATGATGCGGGGCGGATTTTTGTTGACTGCGCGAAAAAGATTGCCCTGACCCAGGACTAGTGTTACAAGCTGATACATAATGATACGGGAGAGCCCAATGTGATACGGCTTTGTGCGCAGGGCAATATCATGGACCTTTTAGTAGACTTTAAGAAAGAGTATCCCCAGTATGTGATTGATTATCATGAGTGTAAGGGTCCGCTGGAAAAGCTGCGGACGAATGATGTCGAGGTCGCTTTTTTTTCTAATGTAATTCCGATTCCGGCGGATATCATCGCGACACCTTATTACCGGGAAGAAGTACTGGTCGTGCTTTATGAAGGCCATCCGATGGAGGAACGGGAGTCCATCAGCCTGGAGGAGCTTCGGGGAGAGAAGTTTATCCGGTTGATCGAGGATGATATTTTCGATCAGACCTTCGCGAATATGTTCGGCAAGATCGGTTTTGTACAGGACGTGGTGGCGACAGTGCCGACAGGAAATGACCTCCTGACCATGGTCAAAGAACAGATTGGCATTGCGATTATTCATGGGATGACAGAGACGATTCCGGAGTATCCGGGATTAAAATGTATTCCGTTAGATCCGAGGTTACAATACGATATGTTTATGTGTTATAAAAAGGACATGAGCATGTCCAGCGCGGCAGAGCAGTTTGTTTTTTTCGCGGAAAAATGGATCATTATGCATAAGCACCCGGATCTGAGCCTGTTCCGATAAGTAGTAGATTTCATTGACAAACAGTATCAAGATGCATCATTGACAGATCATGTGGTCGGAGATTCGCAAGATCAGCCAGCAGGGAAAATGTATGGCTTTTGACATCCTGATTCTAAATAAATAAAATAAAACAGAAAAAAGATCTGACATTTTCTTAATGAAGATTTCAGGTCTTTTTTCTTTCGCATAAAATAGTTTGTTTCCATACATTTTCTAATATAATAAAATGCTTTGCCTCTGTATATCCCTTGATACAAAGTGAATTGCAAAAACAAGTCAGATTGTGAACCTTTTGGTTCGTAATCTGGACTAAAAAGCACAGGTATTTTGAGGTAATATAAAATCATAAAACAGGCAGGCGAAGAACCATTTTCGCAAGGGGACAGGCGGGCTGTTCACATTAGCCGTGAACAGGTACAACAGACAGGTGCGCAGGCTTCTTAAGAGCTTGGTTTCGATGATGCTTTTACAATATATTTTAGGGGAGGTAAATCTATGGAGGAAAAAAGACCGGCTGATTACAGTGAAGACAGGTATTTTGGAGGTCTGGACAGTCCAAAGCGAGCGGATGGACTGCAGTTTGGCTATACGCCCTATTCGCTGGTATCAGAGAAAGATGATTCAAACAAGCTTACCAGAGAGTGCTATGACAGTTATATGATTGAATATCGTTATCTGGATTCCTGGGAAGCAGATACACATGTAAGCCTGTGGGGAGAGACATTTGATACCCCGATCATGGTGGGTGGCGTTTCCGCAATCGCTCCACTGCTTCATAAAAATGGGATGACAGAGATTGCCAAGGGCGCGAAGGCCATGAACACGCCGACATTTTTTGGATATATTTCCAATGAGGAAGTGGATGAGCTGGTGGCTACGGGAGCCAAATGCATCCGTATCGTCAAAATGCAGCGGGATAATGATGTCGTCCTTTCAGAGATTCGTCATGATGAAGAGTGCGGCTGCTTCGCCGTGGCGATGGATATCGATCACGGTATCGCTCCGGACGGGACGTTGTATCACCCGACGCCAGATTATGGGCAGCTTTGTCCTAAGACGAAGGAAGAAATCGCGATGTTCGTGAAATCAACCAGGCTCCCCTTTATCGTCAAAGGAGTCCTGTCGGTGCAGGATGCCAAAAAATGTGCCGATGCGGGAGTAGCGGCTATTCTCCTTTCGCATCATAAGGGAGAAATCGTCGATGCGGTTCCGCCTTTGTATGTGTTGCCGGAGATTAAAGCGGCTGTGGGCAATCGGGTAAAGATTTTCGTGGATTGTGGAATTACCAGCGGCATTGATGCATTTAAAGCGCTGGCCTTAGGCGCGGATGGCGTCTGTGTGGCCAGAAACCTGATCAAGCCTTATATGAAGGAAGGCGCGGAAGGCGTGGAAAGACGGCTTCGAGAGCTTACGGCAGAGCTTCGGGGGATTATGTCCAGAACCTGTACTCTGGATGCTTCCCACTTCGATCCGTCAACCGTTCGCAAGAAAGATTGGTAAGGATCGCAGAAAAGCAAAGACAGGATTACACAGTGAGGTAACTAAGATAAAATCACACAATGAAGTAATCCGGGAATCAAACATAAGAGTTGTATTCTGTAACTGAAAATAATCATAAAATGGGAGGTTTCGTATGAATATAGGTGTATGTGGAGCGGGAACGATCGCTTCATGGATTTCTGATATTTTGGAACAGTTAAATGATGAAAAAATCGTAAAATACGGAGTGGCATCCAATGATGCGGCTCAGTGCAAAGAATTTGCTGAAAAATATGGCTGGCAGAAAGCGTATAATACGTTCGAGGACCTGATGAAGGACGATGATATTGATGTAGTATATATCGCTGTGCCGAATCACCTGCATATGAATATGTGCCTGCAGGCGCTCGAGTATGGAAGAAATGTTGTTGTGGAAAAGCCATTTGCCGTAAATGACACTCAGGCAAAGGCAATGATCGATAAAGCAAAAGAAAAAGGAGTATTCCTTTCGGAAGCGCTGTGGCCATCCTTCCTGCCATCCCGGCATATTATTGACCATATTATCAAGGACGGTAAGATTGGGAAATTGACAGGAGCGAAGATCATCAGCAAAGGGAATGTCATGTTCCTTGAGAGAGTAAAGAAGCTGGAGACCGGCGGCGGTTCCCTGCTGGATATGGGTCCGTACATTCTGAGCCGTATGACGAACCATCTTGGTGTCAATTACGAATCCGTGGAGGACAGTTTTGAGATGCTTGATACCGGTGTGGACGCGAAAGATTTCTACACCATCACGTATCCGGATGGCGTGAAGATCGAGTGCGTTTCAACCATCAATACGCCGGAAGAGGAACGGGAAGAATATTGTGAGATATTTGGCACGGAAGGCAGTATTTACATGGATGTCGTGTCTAATCCGGACAATCTGGAGATCCGCAATCTCGACGGAACCGTGAGAGAGACTCCGGAATTACCGCCGTTGATTCAGAACAGGGAAGTGCCATTTGCCAAAGGATATGAACATGAGTGGATCAAGATTGAGGAAGCCATCCGTGCTGGGGAAAAGCAGACGAAGGATGCGCCGTGGGAGCAGACGCTCGCCATTTCCAAAATCATGACAGAATTAAGAAGACAGGCGGGAATCGTATTTCCGTTTGAATAAAATATTCAGGAAATAGAGGGATATAAGGATGGCATATCGATAAGACGTGGTATCATGTCGGTTTACATGCCGCCAAGCAGTATTATATTTGAGAAAGGATAAAGACCAATGAATAACAATGAAAATGCGAAAATACCGATTCCGCAAAAAGTCGCTTATGGTATCGGTATGAGCGGTGGAAATGTCATGAGTGTATTGATGTCTAACTTTATCACCGCTTATTATACAGACTCTGCACTGATTGCCGCAACGGCGATCGCTACCATGATGGTTGTTGCCCGATTATTTGATGGTGTGAGCGACTTTGTGATGGGAAGTATCGTAGACCGGACAAATACAAAGATTGGAAAAGCGCGTCCATGGCTGTTTGCTGCGGCGCCGTTAATGATGGTCGGTATCATATTGATCTTGAATGTTCCGGCAGGATGGGCCGATGGCATGAAGCTGGTATATGCTTATGTGACATACATTTTCCTGAACGCGATCGTCTATACTATCTTTGGTATCTCTCATACCGCACTCCTTCCGCGTATGACGCGTGATTCCAAAGACCGTACTCTGGCTTCCACGATTGCGATTATTCTCCAGAACCTGGCTCAGATTGCGGCAGCAAGCGGCATCACTGTTCTTTATCTGAATCTTGGATGGAGAACGACCAGTATTGTTGTGGGACTGGCCGCTGGAGTGATGATATTGATTGAAGCTTTAGTCTGCCGGGAGAAAGTCGGCATGGGCGACGAGATGGGCATGGAGGAAGGAGAACCGTCGAAAGAACAGCATCAGGGTCCGCCATTGATCGATCAGTTTAAAGCGGTACTCAAATGCAGATATTTCTGGCTGTGTCTGATTTTCGGAGTCTGCACTCTGGTTTACAATGCCAATGCGGCATCCTGTACCGTTTATTACTGCACCTGGGTGCTGGGAGACGCGATGTATACAGCAACCCTTCTGGGCCTTGGCGTGGCGCCGAGTATCATCGTTTTGCTGATCACGCCTTATTTTGCCAATAAATTTTCCAAACGAAGCTTTATGTCCGTGGGAGCGATTCTCCTGATCTTAAGTTTTGTTTTGATTAATATTGATCCGACGAATAAGAGTCTGTTACTGGGATGCGCGTTCCTGCGTAACTTTGGCGGCGGCCCGATGTTTGCGGGTATCTACGCCTTCATAGCCGACTCCGCGAACTATGTGGAGTGGAAGACCGGCATTCGGGCAGAAGGCTTGATGGCTTCTTCCCAATCCATGGGGCAGAAGATCGGTATGGGTATCGGCGGCGCCAGCGTTGTCTGGGTTCTGGCGGCAGCCGGGTATGACGCGACCTTGACGGAACAGTCCGCGGCGGTTATTTCCGCCCTGAAATTCAGTTACATATGGGTCGATGCGATCGTGTGTGTTATCCTGTTGCTCTGTATCTTGTTGATGGATGTGGAGAAATATCTGCCACAGATGGAAAAAGCACAGGCAGAAGGCCAAAATTAAAAAATGTTCTTCATATCATAGATTTGAATGAAAAACCAGAGCCTCTCTTTCTCGGGGAGACTCTGGTTTTTCTATTTTATTTTTCCTGTAACTGCGATTTCATTTTGTGGGTTATTGTCGCCGGAATGTGGTTTAGTGCAAAAAAGGAAATATGCTATTATGTACTTATAAAGGAAGAATTGTACGTTTGGCACATACGATAGATTTACATCGAATGATTTCGATAAATGTATCAGGTGAATATGTAGTGAAAGAATCGACAGATATATCAAACAGAGATATGGTGAATGATATCGATGTATGGTGATGCAAGGAGAAGATCATAATAATATAAGGAGGAAAGACATGAAGGGAAAGCTTTCAGAGAGACCATTTTATTTGAATGAGGCACAGATCAGATGGGTGGAGGAGACTGCGGAAAATTTAACGGAAGAACAGAAAATAGGACAGCTTTTTTGCGTGCTGGGCGACGAGTATGCGCTTGCTGACCTGCAGGAGATGATAGAAAAGGATCAGATCGGAGGGATCCTGTATCGTCCGGCACCGGCGGAACAGATCAGAGAAAAATATCGCGCGCTTGACGCTGTGGCAAAGATTCCTCTCCTGAAAGCAGCGAATCTGGAAGAAGGCGGCGCGGGAGGCATCAGTGACGGCACTTTATTTGGCTGGCCGATGCTGGTAGCCGCTACAGATGATGATGAGATGGTGGAACGGTTTGCCAGGGTCTGTGCGGCGGAGGGACGGAGCATTGACGTCAATGTGAGTTTTTCGCCAGTGTGTGATCTGGATCTCAATTATCTGAATCCGATTACAAATGTCCGGACCTTCGGCAGTGATCAGGACCGGGTGACGCGTTTTACGGAAATCTATACGAAAACGCTGCAGGAAGGCGGCGTTGCGGCTTGCGCGAAGCATTTTCCAGGGGACGGCGTCGACTATCGTGACCAGCACCTGCATCCGACCTGCAACAGTCTCAGCGCGGAGGACTGGTACCGCAGCTATGGCGCGATTTATCAGAATCTGATAGAGCATGATCTTTTAAGCGTGATGGTCGGCCATATCACCCAGCCGGCTGTATCTATGGATATCAATCCATCCTTATCCTACGAAGATTGCCTTCCGGCATCCCAGAGCAGGGAATTGATGACCGGCGTTCTTCGTGAAAAGTATGGTTTTAACGGGGTGATCACCACGGATGCCACGATCATGGGCGGTTACTGTATGGCGATGGAACGGAAGACGGCGATTCCGGCCTCCATCATGGCTGGCTGTGATATGCTGGTATTTAACACCGATTTCCAGGAGGATTATCGATATATGCGGGAAGCTTTCGCTGCTGGACGGCTGACCAGGGAACGTCTGGATAAGGCGGTCCTGCGGGTTTTGGCTCTGAAAGCGAAAATGTGTCAAATAGGGGAAAACGATGCGGAGGCAACGGGAAATGATACGTTGACAGAGGTTCCTGCCGCTCGTTGGCAGAAGGAATGTGCGGACAAGGCCATTACCCTGGTGAAAAATCACAAGCCGGAAGTTTTCCCGGTGACACCGGAAAAGTATCGTCAGATTCGGCTGATCACTCTGGGTAAGGATGACATTGCGGACGGCAGCGTTACGGAAATAGCGGAGACCCTGTTACAGGAGGCCGGTTTTGAGACGGAACGTTACGAACCTTTCGCGGATGATCTGCATGGTACTGGCAATCTCGATGAAAAACGGCTGACGCTTTATCTGGCGAATTATGAAACGGCCAGCAACCAGACAACCGTGCGAGTCAACTGGTGTCCGAAGCACGCTTTGGATATGCCGCGGTTCGTAAACGAGGAAGACAGTATCTTTGTTTCCTTTGCCAACCCATATCATTTGCAGGATGTGCTGCGAATCCGCACTTATATCAATGCATACACAGCAACAAAAGCCACGATTACGGCTGTGATCGAAAAACTGATGGGGCAAAGCGCGTTTACCGGAGTCAGCCCGGTAGATGCTTACTGTGGTTTGCCGGATACAAGGCTTTAATAATAAATAGTGTCAGGTTCATGACTTTAAAATGGAATAAAAATGCAAGGTTCACTGTAAATAAGAATGAAACTCCTCGTAATTTAAATATCTGTGAATAACGTAAAATGATTCGACCGACAAAAAAGTGTGGTCCCCCAGGTCAGGAATCCGAACACGAGCGTTCTATTCCTGACCTTTTGTCCAATTGTATGGGAAATAATACAAGAAATGTTTCGGCAAATATAAGGAAGGTTTTTGACATTTTGTAGGAAGCATGTTATAGTGTTTAACAGATATTGTCAACAACATGTCAAAGTTAGCGTACGGTATAGTACGGAGTGATAGATGTTTGATGGCAGGATGTCATGTGGAGGGCGTGATGTTACTATGGTGAGCGATGAAAGAGTCGATTGCTATGATGATGACCAGGTGCGCCCTTTGGGGCGCATTTTTTCTTGTTAAACGGTTCAAAGACAGGAACTGATACAAGGGATGAAAGCGCGAAGCACGGAGATGACAAGAGAGATATAGTGTTGATAAAGAGATAGAATGGATATCGAGGTGAACACAGTGGAGACGAAGCTGACAGATATAGATGCGGCGTCCCTGGAAGAAGCGGGAGAGATCATTCGTGCCGGCGGACTGGTGGCTTTCCCTACTGAGACTGTCTATGGTCTGGGAGCAGATGCCATGAACGGCGCGGCAGCGGCCAGGATATATGAGGCGAAAGGAAGACCATCTGATAATCCGCTGATCGTGCATATCGCAGACATGGAGCAACTTGACCTGGTGGCAAGGGATATCCCGAAACCGGCGCGGCAGATCATGGAGGCGTTTTGGCCGGGGCCGCTTACGGTGATTTTGCATAAAAAAGAAGAAGTGCCGGACGGTACGACCGGCGGCCTTCAGACGGTAGCGGTGCGGATGCCGTCCCATCCGACCGCACAGGCACTGATCCGGGAAAGCGGGCGGGTGATTGCGGCCCCCAGTGCCAACACGTCGGGTAGACCGAGTCCGACGATGGCGGAGCATGTCCTGGAGGACATGGATGGCAGGATTCCGCTGATCCTTGATGGAGGCCCGGTGGGGATTGGCATTGAATCCACGATTGTCGATATGACAGGTGAGGTTCCGATGATACTCCGCCCCGGTTATATTACAAAGAGCATGCTGGAAGATGTGGTGGGAACCGTACAGGTTGACCCGGCCGTATCTGGAAGAACGATGCAAAAAGATATCGTGGCAAAGGCACCCGGCATGAAGTACCGACATTACGCGCCCAAAGGGCAGCTGATCTTGGTGGAAGGTCCGAGAAACGCCGTAGTGGATAAGATCAATTCCCTGGCGGAAGAGAAAATGCAGCAGGGATACCATGTTGGTATTCTCGCTACTGATGAGGGGATGGCGGATTACCGCGTGGGATACCGTATGAGCATCGGAAGCAGGGAGCGTCCTGACTCGATTGCGGCGAACCTCTACAAAGTACTCAGAGAATGTGATGAACAGAAGCTGGATTATATTTATTCTGAGAGTTTTTTTGAGGAAGGTCTGGGAAATGCGATCATGAACCGGATGCTGAAGGCAGCCGGGTATCATCTGATCAGTTTATAGGGAGGTGCTGGTTTGGGATATCGTAAGATTATTCTTGTGGGGGAAAATAATCTCTGCCGGAGTTTTATGGCGGAGACCATATTGAGAGGCTTGTTGAAAAAAAAGAACATTTCAGATATAGAGGTGATTTCCCACGGCATGGTGGTGCTGTTTTCAGAACCGGTGTCGCAGCAGGCGGCCACAGTACTGAAAAAACGTGGCTATGAGATTGAAGATTTCCGGTCTTCTCCCCTGGAGTCGGCAGACTTAGAGTCAGCGGATCTGGTTTTGACGATGAATGAAGAGCAGGCGGAACAGGTAAAGGCCGATTATGATATACAGCCGACATGCACCTGTATGTCAATTGGAACATTTACTGACCTGGATGATGAGGTTCCCATGGTAGGCGACGATACAGAAGATGCTTTCGAACAGTGCTTCCACTCCATTGAGACGCTGATGGAGGCGGTGACTGACCGGATTATCGGAGAGCTGCTTCAATGAGAGCGACAAAAAAGAAAAAAGAACGCAACGCGCTGCGGATGCGGGTGCTGATCACACAGCTGGGGATTTGTATGCTGACGGCCATCTTTGTCTGCGTGATCATCGGGAGATTCCTTGTACAAAAGACGGGTCTGGAGCTGTTATTTCCCATCATGCTGCTTTTGGGCATTATGGCGGGAATTCGTTCCTGCTATATCACGATCGGGAGATTTGTGAATCTTAAGAGCAGGGATCCGCTGGCTTATTATCCGGAAGAACATGCTGACCAGGGACTGGTGAGTGAGGAGGAGATGGACAGCGAAGAGGATTTCCCTCGAAAGACGATGAGCAGGCGCTGACCAGACTTCCGGTTCGTGGAAGGAGAACATACAGCAGGACAGACGAGTATATGGCAAGACATGAGAATATGGCGGATGGGAATCTGCTTTGGAAAGAGCAGCAAATGAGATTTCGTATAAATATTCTGAAGAAAAGAGGAATCAGACTGTTATGAAATGGATAAAATGGTTGGAAGAGACCAATGAGACTCTTTTGGATTTGATATTTGGGTGTCTGGTATACAGCCTGGTCTTTGAGATAGCAGGTTTGCTTCTGGTTTCAAATAAAGGCAGCTACAGCCTTGGCCTTTTGCTGGGAACGATCGTGGCGGTGGGCATGAGCGTCAGCATGGAGCGGGGACTTGAGAGATGCCTTAATATGGATGAGATCAAAGGACAGCGGTTTATGACATTGCGGAGTATCCTTCGGTCGGTAGTTATGTTGGTGGCAGCATGGGTGGGTATGAGATTTGACCAGATCAGTTTCCCGGGAGTGATCGTCGGGATATTGGGACTAAAGATATCTGCGTATTTGCATATGTACACTAATTTATATATAACTAAAAAATTAAAGAGGAAAGGAAGGTGAAAAAATGGGAAATGGACTAGCCGGAACGATGCTCTTAAGCAGCAGCGATGAAGTGGATTTCTTTATTCGCAGCTACTATGAGTTCCAACTATTTGGTCAGACTCTGTCCATCAATACGACGATGGTAAGTATCGTGATCGTCTGCATCATCATGTTGGGTCTGATTGTTTTTGCAAGGCATGAGATTATGAAGAATTACGACAACCCTGCCGGCGAGCCGAATGCCGTGCAGAATGCCGTGGAGATGCTCGTGGAGATGATGGACGGCCTGGTGGAGAGCAACATGGGTTCTTATGCGCCAAAGTACAGGAACTACATCATCACCCTGATGGCATTTATTTTGCTGTCTAACATCTCGGGACTGATTGGCCTGCGGGCGCCGACGGCGGATTTTGGGACAACGCTGACATTGGCGCTCATCACGTTTGTCATGATCGAGTATGCGTGGATCAAGGGCAATGGTATCCGTTTTATCCTGGATCTGTTTGAGCCGATACCGATCTTTTTCCCGATTAACCTGATCAGTGAGTTTGCGACTCCGATTTCCATGTCGCTGCGTCTTTTCGGTAACGTATTGGCAGGAACGATCATGCTGGGATTGTGGTATGGCCTGATGCCCTGGTTTGCCAAGATTGGCATACCGGCATTTCTGCACGCTTATTTTGACGTGTTTTCCGGCGCCATTCAGACATTTGTATTCGGCATGCTGACCATGACATTTATCAGAGACAAATATCCTGACTAGTATAGGATGTGAGCAGAAAACCTATGGATGGATGCACACGGCCACAGGAAGAAAGAGATGAGTACACAGCCTGCGGTCGATGCGGTGTAAACGACATACGTCGCTTACTATATTATGAATATAGGAGGAATTTATTATGACACAAATCACAAACGAAGCATTAATTTTGGCGTGTTCAGCAATTGGTGCCGGTCTTGCAGTTATCGCCGGTATCGGATCTGGTATCGGCCAGGGAATCGCAGCAGGTTATGGCTGCTCTGCGGTAGGACGTAATCCGGGGGCAAGAGGAGATATCATGTCCACGATGCTTTTGGGACAGGCCGTTGCCGAGACGACAGGTCTTTATGGTCTGGTTATCGCCCTGATTCTTCTTTACGCGAACCCATTACTTGGTAAATTATCATAAAAATCAGTGCCCTCGGGCTGTTCGAAAGGAGGCCAAAGAGTGTTATTATCACTGGATAACCGTATATTCGGCCTGGACGCGCAGCTTCTGTTTCAGCTTGTTTTCACGGGGATTGCCATCTTCATTTTGTTTATGGCAGCGAGCTATCTTCTGCTCGACCCTGTCAGAAAGATTTTGAATGACCGGAAAAATCGGGTCATGCAGGACCAGAAGGATGCGGCGGATAACAAAAAGCTTGCCGTCGGCATGAAGGAAGAATATGACGAGAAATTAAAAGAGATCGACAAAGTCGCGGAGCAGATTTTGAGCGATTCCAGAAAAAAGGCACTGCAGCGGGAAAATGAAATCATTGCCGAGGCAAAGGAGGAAGCCGCCCAGATCATCGCCAGCGCCCGCCAGGAGGCAGAGCTGGAGAAGAAGCGGGTGAAGGACGAAGTAAAACAGGAGATGATCTCCGTTGCGTCCGTGCTCTCTGCTAAGATCGTTTCGGCATCTTTGGATGCGGACAAACAGAATGCTCTCATTGAGCAGACATTGGAAGAATTGGGTGATGAAACATGGCTAAACTAGTAAGCAGCACTTACGGTGATGCCCTGTTTGAGCTTGCCCTGGAAGAAAATAAGCTGGACGAGTTTTTTGACGAGATCGCGATGTCCAGAGAGATTTTCCTTCAGAATGAAGAGCTGCTCAAGCTTTTGAATCACCCTAAGATCGTAAAGGAAGAGAAACTTGCTGTGGTTGAAAAAGTGTTTCGCGGGCAGGTATCGGACGAGGTCCTCGGATTTTTGCATATCATCGTGACCAAGGACAGGTACAACGACATCACAGATATTTTTGACTATTTTCTTCGCAGGGTGAAGAGGCACAAAGGGATCGGAGAAGCGATGGTGACATCCGCCATCCCGCTTTCCAAAGAGCAGAAAGCGGCGGTGGAAAAGAAGCTTCTGGAGACCACGAAATATACGTCTTTTGAGATGGATTACCGGATCGACCCGGGCATCATCGGCGGATTGGTCATACGAATTGATGACCGGGTGGTGGACAGCAGCTTAAAAACGCAGATCGATACCTTAAGCAGACAGCTTTCGAAGATTCAGTTATCGTAAAATGATTTCGCAGATGGAGGCAGAGACGCAGGCAAAGACGGGCGGCATGCATTGCTGCCGATATATTGCAGAGTCGTTGACTGTATCCGCGGATAGATAGATATACACAATAGAAAGAAGGTGTATTCAGTTTTGGTGAATTTAAGACCGGAAGAGATCAGTTCCGTAATCAAGGAACAGATTAAAAATTATACGGCGAAGCTTGAGACTACCGACGTGGGAACCGTCATTCAGGTAGCCGACGGCGTTGCCCGTATTCATGGTCTGGAAAATGCTATGCAGGGCGAACTTCTGGAATTCCCGGGCGAGGTATACGGCATGGTCATGAACTTGGAAGAGGATAATGTCGGCGTCGTATTGCTGGGAGACCAGAAGAACATCGGAGAAGGCGACACGGCAAAGACGACCGGCCGCGTGGTGGAGGTTCCCGTAGGGGACGCTCTGACCGGCCGTGTGGTTAACGCATTGGGTCAGCCGATTGATGGGAAAGGGCCAATCGAGGCAGATAAAACCCGTCCGGTAGAGCGTGTGGCGCACGGCGTCATCGACCGTCAGGAAGTAAATACGCCGGTGCAGACCGGTATCAAGGCCATCGACTCCATGGTCCCGATTGGAAGAGGCCAGCGTGAGCTGATCATCGGCGACCGTCAGACCGGAAAAACGGCCATTGCCATCGATACGATCATCAACCAGAAGGGGCAGAACATGCATTGTATCTATGTGGCGATCGGGCAGAAGGCATCCACGGTAGCCAGCATTGTAAAGACATTGACAGAATACGGCGCGATGGACTATACCACGATTGTGGCTTCTACGGCCAGTGAGCTGGCGCCGATTCAGTATATCGCTCCGTATGCCGGATGCGCTATCGGAGAAGAATGGATGGAGCGAGGCGAGGATGTCCTCGTGATTTATGATGATTTAAGTAAACATGCGACCGCGTATCGTACCCTGTCGCTGCTGTTGTGCAGACCGCCGGGACGTGAGGCGTATCCGGGCGATGTCTTTTATCTGCACTCCAGACTGTTGGAAAGAGCTTCCCGACTGTCGGATGAACTGGGTGGCGGTTCCCTCACGGCAATCCCGATCATCGAGACGCAGGCAGGTGACGTGTCGGCCTATATTCCGACGAACGTTATTTCCGTCACAGACGGCCAGATTTACCTGGAAACAGAGATGTTCAACTCTGGATTCCGTCCTGCAATTAATGCCGGCCTGTCGGTATCGCGAGTTGGTGGCGCGGCGCAGATCAAGGCCATGAAAAAGATTGCCGGACCGATTCGTACGGAACTGGCACAGTACCGTGAGCTGGCGGCGTTCTCCCAGTTTGGTTCTGAACTGGATGACGATACGAGAGAGCGTCTGGCGCAGGGAGAGCGTATCCGGGAGATTTTGAAGCAGCCGCAGTACAAGCCGTTAGCGGTAGAAAAACAGGTTATTTCCGTCTATGCCGTGACGAAGAAATATCTTATCGATATTCCGGTAGAGCGTGTCCTGGAGTTTGAGGAAGGACTGCATGAGTATATCGATACGAAATATCCGGAGATCTACGCGGCGATTCGTGACACGAAAGAGATCAATGCAGAGACAGATGCTCTGATTCAGAAGGCGATTACAGAATTTAAAGCGCAGTTTTAAGGATGGTGAAACAATATGGCATCAATGAGAGATATTAAAAGGCGGAAAGAAAGTATTCAGAGTACGCAGCAGATTACCAAAGCCATGAAATTAGTTTCCACCGTTAAGCTTCAGAGAGCCAAGACCAGAGCGGAGAATTCCAAGCCTTATTTTGATAAAATGTACACGACAGTGCAGTCG
>JAJQDO010000142.1 GCA_021202175.1 Clostridiales bacterium
TAAGTTAGTAGTGATTTATAATTTAGCTGGAATTCATATATAAGTAGTTTTTGCTGGAGGAGTATCTTTGTTGATCTGGTTTGGCGTGACCAATGTTGGCCTGTCTGGAACAGCAACCATATCGGCCGGTATCATCGTCTCCTTCTTAAGTATGGCAAGACAGTTCTCCCAGACGATTTCTCAGATATCAATGCAGGTTTCCATGATTGCCATGGGTATCGCCGGCGCCGGACGTGTATTTGAGCTGATCGATGAGGAACCGGAACACGATGAAGGATACGTTATGCTGGTAAATGCTGTAAAAGACGATCAGGGCAATCTGACCGAATCCGACCGTCCTACCGGTCTGTGGGCATGGAAGCATCCGCATAAGGCAGAAGGAACTGTCACCTACACTGAGCTAAAAGGTGACATCCAGCTGGTCGGCGTAGATTTTGGCTATGTGCCTGACAAGCTGGTATTACATGACATTTCCCTCTACGCAAAACCCGGTCAAAAAATCGCCTTTGTCGGCGCGACTGGTGCCGGAAAGACCACGATCACCAACCTGATCAACCGCTTTTACGATATCGAAGACGGCAAAGTACGCTACGACGGCATTAACATCAATAAAATTAAAAAACCCGATCTGCGCCGTTCTTTGGACATCGTGCTCCAGGATGTCAACTTGTTCACCGGAACCGTCATGGATAACATCCGTTACGGACGTCTGGATGCCACGGACGAAGAATGCATCGCGGCGGCAAAACTCACCAATGCGGACAGCTTCATCACCAGGCTTCCCAATGGTTATCAGACCATGCTGACAGGAAACGGGGCGAACCTCTCTCAAGGGCAGCGCCAACTGTTGTCCATCGCCCGTGCCGCTGTCGCCGACCCGCCCTGTATGATTCTGGACGAAGCCACCAGTTCCATTGATACCAGAACGGAGGCTCTGGTGCAGGAAGGTATGGACAACCTGATGAAAGGCCGCACAGTATTTGTCATCGCCCACCGTCTCTCCACGGTACGAAATAGTGAAGCAATCATGGTGCTCGATCACGGGCGGATTATCGAACGCGGAGACCACGATTCGCTGATTGCGCAGAAAGGAACCTATTATCAGTTATATACTGGAGCATTTGAATTGGAATAGCGAGCCACACAGAAGATTTTTGAGCTGAAGCTTTTTAATCAATCATGCGGTCACCCTTCGGATGGCCGCACAAATAATTATGAAATTGGTTTTTTACACTATTTACGAGCAGGTGAGTTGAATGGAAATTTCAGGTATATTTAGAAACATACTTCTTAATATGCAAAAAACTTCATTTTCTTCTTGCGTCATCAATACAACCATGTTAGAATAGCCATATGAAATCATTTTCCTTAAGAAAACGAAAGATAAACGAGTACCGTTCGTAATCATACATTGAACAGGTATCATTTGACGAAAAGACATAAATCAAGTTTTCTTAAAGGAGGTGCCGTTCATGGTAAACGCCAAACATAAGGACCGGTTATTCTGTACATTATTCGGGAGCGAAGAAAGAAAAGAGAACCTCCTCTCCCTTTATAACGCACTGAATGACTCGTCCTACACTGACACCAATGATATTCAGATAAACACGATTGATGATGTTATCTACATGGGCATGAAGAATGATGTATCTTTCATCATCAGTGACTGTCTATCTCTGTTTGAACATCAAAGCACGTTTAATCCAAACATGCCGTTACGGGGATTTATGTACTTTGGGAAGTCATACAGTAGATTTATATCGTCTAACGGTATAAACATTTATTCAAAATCTTTAGTCGAGATTCCGACCCCACAGTATTATGTCTTTTATAACGGGACGGATAAAGCAGATGACCGTACCATCCTTAACCTGTCGGATGCGTTCAAAGTTCCTATCAAGGAAGGAACCTTCGAATGGACCGCGATTATGCTGAACATCAATTATGGTCAGAATAAGAAACTGATGAATAAATGCCGTCCCTTGGAAGAATACTCTATCTTTATCAAAACGATTCGGGAATACACTTGCCAGGGTCTTGAAATCGAAGATGCAGTTGATCGAGCCGTAGAAGACTGTATCCAGAACGGAATACTAGCCGAATACTTCACAAACCATAAATCGGAGGTAATCGAGATGTGCATCACAGAATACAATGAAGAAGAAACCATGGCGGCTATCGCTGCCGAAGCACGCGAAGAGGGTAAAATTGAAGGTGAAAAAAAATTACTCATTCAGTTGGTAAAAGAAGGCCTCCTTTCTGCCAATGAAGCAGCTAAAAAAATGAATATTTCTGAAAGTAATTTTGAATCCATGCTGTAATTTCTAACTGTGTGGTTGCAATCTGATAGACCATTTACATGCAATTTATTGTAAGGCAAATGGTCTGTCAGATTAGCAACCCACCTCCAAATGAGCAAAACGCGGATGCGTCAGCAGGCGCAAGAGCACGTAAGTGCGGGTTTTGCGAATGTAGGAGTCAGGGTTGGATGTTCTTTGGAGCATCCAACCGCACAGTTAGAAATCGTTTAAAAAACAACATATAAATAACCAGATTAGGAACTTTGATTTCATTATTAAAAAGGAGTTCCGCAAACGGAACTCCTTTTGTTTTTTTGCATTTCTTTTATATTTTTAGTTCAATTGTCCTTTCGCCAGCTCCACAGCCTTCGCCAGAGCATCCGGGATGCCCGACGGTTTTTTTCCGCCGGCCTGCGCCATGTTCGGGCGTCCGCCACCGCCGCCGCCGACCAGGGTAGCTGCTTCCTTAATGATCTTACCGGCATGAGCGCCGCCTTTCACGGCGTCATCGGTTGCCGTGACAATCAGGTTCACCTTGCCGCCGAGGTCGGATGCCAGAATGACGATGCCGCTGCCAATCTTTCCTTTCAGATCATCGCCCAAAGTACGCAAAGCATTCATATCTACATCTTTCACAGAAACCGGCAGCACCTTGTAAGCGCCAACTTCTATCACCTGATCCATGACATCCGCCACTTCACTCTTGGCAATCTGGTCTTTCAGCTTTTCATTTTCGGAGGAAAGTGCCTTCACCTCGTCCAGCAGAGCCTGAATCCTTTCTGCCTGCTTATGCGGATCGGGTTT
>JAJQDO010000197.1:0-6104 GCA_021202175.1 Clostridiales bacterium
TATGGCTTCTGCCGATCCGAAATGGCTTATCTGCTCCTATCTGAATCGTTTTTCCTGCATATTCTCCCCTGATACCTTTTATACAGCCGGAAAGCCCGCCGATTTTCGCGATTTCCGCCGACTTAGTCCAGGAGGAATTCGAATTATGAACGATTTTAATGTCTTGTCCTGCATTCAGATGATTGCGATTCATCTGTTTTTTCTGTTCTGCCTTTCTCCTCTGCTCTTCTTTCCATCTTCTTTCCGCCTCTTCCTCGGCCAGTTTCCGTTTACGGCTGCGGAGCACGAAAACGATGATCAGGACAATAATAAGTATCAGTATTATCGCTGCCACGATAATAACGATGGGGCGGGTAAGGAAAGCCAGTATCGAATTATCCTTCACCACAAAGGATTCATACAGATGAACCGTCGTCAGTTCACTTCCCGTTTCCGTCACACAAATACAGTTATCTGTATATAAGGCCTTTTCCAGAAGTTCCTTGCTGTAGAGTCCGGCCTCAATGACAATTTCTCCTTTTTCATCCAGCACACTGTAATTGCCGTCCTCATCCTGAACGATGGCATAATTGTGGCCGGTAAATGTAACTTCCTTATAAGCATCGCCCAGTGCCTTTTCCTGTGACAGGCTATATAATTTATATTTTGCTTCAGAATTATGACTGAATAAATAATACGCTTCCTCCGTAGATTCCGTATCTCTTCTGGTATAATTACTGATTCCAATCTCTCCGTCCGAAATCTTACTGCCGGTTTCATCTATGATACAAAGCCTGTTGTCACTATCTATGGCAAAGGCTTTCCCATCAATAAAGTCTCCGATCCAGTCAAAACGGGCACTATAGCTTTGTTCTTTTGTATCATAGATCAGATAGCTGTCTCCGATTCCCGTCATCTGAACCTTCAGAGACGTATCCGACACAGAATCAATAACCTTGACACCTCCTGTTTTATAGGTGCCTTCTTCCACATCATTCGTCCACGACTCATCCGGCCTCACACTCATATAGAGTTCGCCTTCCTCATCATAAATATTGATGTAGCGTTCCAGCTTTAACTGGCCGATAATCGTCTTATTCTCTTCATTGCCGGAGAAATAATAATTAATTGCTACAAGATCCCCCATTTTTACACAGACAGCGGTCTTGTCTTCCGCATCGTCATCGGGATCAAGCAATCCTGCTTCTGAAAATGTAAGAATGGTTTTATCATTTTGGTTCTTCAGATCATCCTGACCCTTGAAAATGGAATCTGTCACCACAGAATAATCGCCCGAAAGCTGTCCAAGTTCTTTCCCCTTTTTGTTATAAAGATAAGTTTTATTCCCATCATAGCCTGCTGCCGTCGTATTGCCATTGCTATAAGGACTGATACTTTTATAGCAGACTTCCACCAATTCATTACCTTCATAATCAAGGACGCCCCAGGTGTCCCCCTGCTTTACCATGACATAATCGTAATCTCTGGTATTATCCGGAAAATACATCTCATCATACTCGCAGGGAATCGCTTCCTCACCTTCTTCATCCAGAAGACCGTATTTTTCTGTAGTGTCCTGAACAATCACATAACAGTCAGCGGCATCGACAATCGTATTTTTCGTCTGAAACTGTGTCTCCTTCTTTCCCGCCGCATAAGCCGGAAGACTTGTCAGCAACAGTCCCGCCGCCAGAAGGATACTCATCATCGTTTTTAACAGATTGGATTTTTTTCTTATCTTGTTCCCCATACCGTTTCTCCATTTTCCTTTTTATATGCTAACCATCCTCAGAGCTCATCACAGCCCATCCAGATCTTCGCTTCGATCCAGACCGCCGCTCGGACAAGGTGTCGTATATGGCAACTTTACCCAACCGGTCAGGCCGCCGTAATTTACCTTGCCCCAACCATTTTTATATGTTTCAATCAACAGAACCGTCCCGACCCGCAGCTTGGTAATCGACTGGGAATCTTCGTCTGCACTTTTTCTTAAATTAATGCTGTCATCCTTGCCATTACAGATTTCCACCTGGCGATACTGTGTCGCATATTCGCCAACGTAGTTCAAATCTACCCAGCATTCCTTTCCGTTGTAGGTCACCTTTCCCCAGCCGGTATCCAGTTCCGTCACGGTAAGTTCCGTTCCATAGGGAACTCCCTGGGCCGCATAGGAGGAATCATCATTGGGCTCGGTATGGAGTTTGATCAGATTCCTGTCAACAAAAACGACATTATCTCCGGCATTCGTGCTGATCTGGAAATAATAATCCTCATCGGAAAGATATCGAACATAATTTTCCTGAAGCCAGCCCCGTTTCCCACAATAATCAACCTTGTACCATGTTTCACCTTCATAAGTGACCTTACCGATCATCTGCACACAATGGGCTTCCGGTATCTTTGCGGACTTCTTACTGTCTCCCGGTTGTTCGTATATCGCAATGGAATGATACTCATTACTCTGATAGGTAACGTAAGTACCACTCATCGTTTCCATCTCATCCTCAGCCTTCCAGGCTGTTGTGGCCGTCTCAGCACTTTCCGTCTGTGCGCCTGTGCCCGTCTGTCCTCCTCTCATCACAAACAGGAGGATCACCGCAACACACACGATACATACGACCAACATACCGCCAACTGCATATTTATAAAAATTACCTGGCCCTTTTCCGCCAGAACCACCACCTTTATTTTCGACTTGATAACCATTATATCCACCGGTTGTCGACTGATAACCGTCGTTACCGACCGGGCCATTCTGATAACCGCCGTTGCCGGTCGGGTCATTCTGATAGCCTCCGTTACCGGTCGGGCCATTCTGATAGCCTCCGTAACCGGCCGGGCCATTCTGATAACCGCCGTTACCGGCCGGATCAGTTCTGCCGTCGTAAAAATAATCAGACTGCCCGGTACCGCTGTTATAATTCTCATATGCACCGGAACCAGCCGGATGGACACTGTCATACTGGATAAATGTCTCGTCACCCGCAGAAAAGCCGCCATATCCTCCCGTAGTTCTCCGGTTCACCGGCTTGGAAATCCTGCTGTGCTGCGACAGAAAGTGTTTCATTTCTTCAATAGACTGAAAGCGATCCTCTGCATGAATCGCAAGACCTTTGGCTACCATATCTGAAAACACCCCGGATACGGGCATCCCCAGTTCTTCCAGACTGAGCATTCTGTCATCAATGACCCGATCTGTCGCTGTCTCAGGCACCGCATGTGTGACCATATAATAAATAGTGGCGCACAGTGCATAAATATCCGTCCACGGCCCCTGTTGTCCGGTGGTCGTATACTGCTCGATCGGTGCGTAACCATGCTTCAAAACAATGGTCAGGCTTTTCCCGGCATTCGCCACCTCTCTGGCAGCGCCAAAATCAATCAGCGTCAGCTTGCCTTCGCTATCCATCAGGAGATTATCCGGACTGATGTCCCTGTGAATCAAACCCGCCTTGTGAATCGTCTCCAGGGCATCCATAATCGGAGAAATCAGATCAATCACCTCCTGCTCGGTAATCAATTCCTGCTTATCCTTGATGATCCGCCTCAACGACTGTCCCGGCAGATAATCCATGATCATATATCCCGTTCCATTCTCATGGAAAAAATCCGTAATGGACACAATTCCCCTCATTCCGTTAAATCGTGCCAGGGTCCTCGCCTCGTTAAGGAATTTTTCCAGACCATGCTGAAAAGCCTCCTCACTCAGTGTTGCATTTACCGTATTGGAATAATGCGTCATCTCCGTCGTATTTCTGGAAGCAATCTCTGCAGGGAAATACTCCTTAATCGCGATCTTGACCTGCAACAATTCATCAAATCCGATATAGGATATCCCGAATCCTCCCGCTCCGAGAACGACGCCGATCCGGTACCTGTCTTTCAACAGTTCTCCCGGATTTAAATGTCTGTAATCTTTATGCTGCATATATACATCGTAATTAAATCCGCAATATTTGCAGACCGTCTCATTTTCATCCATTTTTCTCATGCAGCTGTAACATATTTTTTCTCTTTCCATACTTTTCCCTGTCCTATCTAAAGGCACTTAGCAAATGAGCTAAAATTCATGGTTCTATTTTAGAGTTTATAACTCTGACTGTCAATTCACAAAAATTCCACACTTTTACGCATTACAAAAGGAAAAGTGCATTTTTATCATCGCTTCACTTAAAGAGCACTTTTCTTTGATATAATATTTGTCGAATATAAAAGGAGATGAACATCATAAAATATAATGAACGTATCAGAGACATCAGAGTAGAACACTGTTACACGCAACAGCATGTCGCTGACCTGCTTCACGTTGGTCAGAGAACATACTCTGATTATGAAAACGGTAAAACCAGGATCCCCGTTGACAGCCTTCTTATATTGGCAAAATACTATAATGTATCTATGGACTATATCACCGGAGCCAGCAACCAGAAAGAAGAATACCCGAAATGCTGAAGTAAGTTCACATAGTATGACTAAAGTTAAACCACATAATATGACATAGCGATACAGTCCGTGCTCCGTACAGCTCAGATCTGAGGAGCTCCGCTGTTCGCTCGGTCGCCCTGATTCACGGCAAGATATTCATCCAGGAGATGAATATCCTGCCTCATCTTTCCCATAACGTAATTAAGATACACGTCAATCACATTTAAAATTTCCGTCGATTCCTCCAGCTGCTGTTCCCTGCAGCCGGACTCCATAACCTGCATGGTTGCCTTCAAATTATTCAGATCAGATTCCACATCGAGGAGTCTGTCCATAATATCATATAAATCTTTCATACTTTTCCCTTTTATTATCTGACAAGTTCTGTAAATCAACTACTGCCTATCCTGACTATTGTATCATTCTTCACGAATAATTCACAGATGTGTCTTTTCTTGTGGTCAAACTTTCTATTTTTTGTTGTGTTTTATCTGACACTTTTTATGACCACATAATAAATGTATTTCACCCTCTTTTTATACACAGAAAAAACAAGTCATCCCTATATCGTCAAATTATGTAAAATTTTGTATTGATTCATCCATAATTATGTGTTATTGTATTAATTAAATAATTGTAATATGCACATCTACTTCTTTTTTAAATGTTTATAGTAGATGATTTTATGCCGTTTACTGTGTAGTAATCATAGAATAGAGGTGATTTCTTATGGGTGCACAAGACACTTCTACCAGAGATTACGTAAATGAAGCAGACATTTTTTCGGATGCTTACAATTATCTGATGTACGACGGAGAACCAGAACTAGAAGCAGGTATGCTTCGTCCACTGGATACATCACTCTATATGAAGATTTTTGGCAGTTCAGATTTCAAGAACGATATTGAAAAAGCACAGGATACCATTCGAAAATCCGAGAAAACCAACTCTCGGAAAAAAAGACAAAAAAGTGTTAAAAGAGATCCCTATGAATCTGTTCAACGATACAGAGATGCCGTCCGTCTGGCCTCCGCCAAGACGGATGGCCATTTCACTTACATTATTTTAGGTCTGGAAGCACAGACTCACGTTCATTATGCCATGTGTATTCGGAATCTTATCTATGACGGCCTGCAGTATGCCAGGCAGGTAGAGGAATTGCGATTGAAACACAGGCTTGCGGGAGACACTGATATTCCCGATGAATTTCTTTCAGGTATGAAGAAAAATGATCGTCTTTTACCCGTTATCACCCTGGTCATTCATTTCGCTCCGGAGCCATGGGACGGCGCATTAAGTTTAAAAGAACTTCTTGATATACCAGATGAGAGGATACAGCCATTTATTCAGGACTACAAGGTATTCCTGATTGATCCGGCAAGAATGGATGATGACGAGTTTAAAAAGTTTTCTACAAATCTGGGAGATGCATTAAAATTTATGAAGTACTCTGCTAACGATATTAAAATGGAAGAACTGATAAAGGGGGATGCTTTCAAAAAGCTCGACAGAAAGGCAGCGCAAGTCATCAAAGATTGCGCAAACATTGATATTGAGATCAAACCAAATCAAGAGGTGATTAACATGTGCAAAGCTTGGGATGATCATGCGAAAAAGGTTGCTGCGCAGGCAGTGAAAGAGGCCAATCAAAAAAATGAAGAACATAACAAAAAGTTATGCAAGGCCTGGGAAGACCATGC
>JAJQDO010000197.1:6204-21979 GCA_021202175.1 Clostridiales bacterium
AACAAAAAGTTATGCAAGGCCTGGGAAGACCATGCAAAAAAAGTTGCCGAACAGGCTGTCATGGAAGCTACAGAAAAGAACAATAAGGCTTGGGAGAATCGTACTAAAAAGATAGAAGTCATATCTGCCATTGAAACCGCAAGGCGTTTTGGCATAAAGGATGAGGCCATTTTAAATGACATTATATCCAGATTTCAATTGCCATACACCGAGGCCGTAGATTATATGGAGAAAAACAGTGCCTGACATCGGTACCATTTCATTCTTTCCACAAAATGAGGCAGGAGTCAAAGAAAGACTCCTGCCTCATTTTTATGAAGATTTTATCTGGTGTAATACCTCTAAGATTATTTCAAATATTTTTTGCGATTCTTAGCTGTATTTTTGTAAAATTTCAGCTTTTTCGTATTCTTAGAACCGACTAATTTTTTCAGGCGTTTATTAAAAGATGATTTTGATATATATTTAATGTCACCGGAGCTTGTCGTTTTATAATAAGCATATCCTATCTTGCCATCTCCATTCAAATCTCTTCCCTGCGCATTTTCATTTAATTTTGCCAAAACTATTTTCAGTTGACCGTTAGAATACTTATTATAGAAAGTTGCTCCCTTGGCCGCGCTCTCCACGATTATACCTTTCTTTTTGTAATACGATGAAAAACCATAGGAGCTGTTTTCGACAAGCGTCACCTTTCCATTCTTATAGGTATAGATAGTCATATATGGTTTATAGTATGTATCGCCTCCGGATACAACAAGTTCCGGTACTGAATTATTATCCAGATAAACCAGCGAAAACTTACACAATGACGGATCAGCCGTTTCATCGTAATTATAAACAGACCAGGGGATACTTTCCTGTGTCAGAAACTTCTTGTAAGCCTTCATTGCTTTCTGTTTCGCGGATGCCGCTTCTGTCTTGGCCGGAATCAGGCACAACAGGAAACATAATGCGATGACCGTTATCAATCCCTTACATACATTTCTTCTTTTTTTGTTCATGTATTACTCTCCTTTAAAATGATGTAAATTAGCCGTTATGAATTCTCTTTCGAAATCCATGCTGTTCAAAGTGTATCACATTTCACAAATTATTCACAGGTTCCCTGTTTACCTGATTTTACAGGTTCTGTATGTTTCGTTCATCACACCGGGTTAGTGGCCATGCCGCAACAGAATATCCACTATTTTTTTATTTTTATTTTCTTAACCTTGCTCCAGACACTGTAATACCGCTTTCCATTATAAGTCTTAAATGCTCGAATCTTCACATAATAAGTTCCCCCTGCTTTCATCCCTTTAAATTTTTTAGAAATCTTTCCTGCCCCTCGGCAGATCATGGCTCTGGTATTTTTGCTGAAGTTTTTTGTGGTAGAACAGTAGATCTGATAGCCGGTAGCCTCCGAATTTTTCTTCCATTTAATCGTCATAGACTTTTTCGAACTGCTCTTCAGACTCTTGATTTTGACACTGGTCACCCGGGCGATTGTTTTTGATTTCTTGCAGGATCCCTGTACACTTCCACTATAAGGATAAATACTATAGGTGCATATCTCGCCATTTTCCCGCGACGTATCTGTAAAACTCAGATTCGATTCACCGTAACATTGCGCAATCGTACCATACCCTTTGTAATAGCCATTCGTATACTTTTTGTAAACAGAGAGATAAACAATATATCCGCTGGCTCCCGGCGATTTACTCCAGGTAATCTTAATTCCCTCCGATGTATTTTTTACACTCTTGATTTTCACGGATTTCAAACTGCTGCTAAGGGTCACTGCGCTGTCAGCGATATCCGTATCCAAACTGTCTGTAATATCCATATCCATGCTGACCGTAATGTCCATATCTATGCTTTCAGCCGCATGCACGGATGGAACAGACATATTCATTATTATTAATATAAGTAATATCGTAGTGATTGTCTTTTGTCTCATTTTTCACAATTTCCCATCAAACCAGCCTGTCCATTTGTTATTTCGTGATTTTCACTTTCTTTACACTGCTCCAGGCACTATAGCTTTTTGTCCCGCTGACAGTCTTATAAGTCCGTATCTTCACATAAAATGTCTTTCCTTTTTTGAATAGTTTATTCGTAATCGCTTTCTTTTTGATACTATTATCTACCGTTTTTCTCCAGGTATTTTTAGTAAAACTTTTGGAAGTGGAAAAATATATCTCGTAGCCAGCAACCGCGGAATTCTTTTTCCATTTTACTGTCACTGCACTCGTCCCGCTATTCTTGGCACTTATGATAGACACCGTGCTTAATCTCACTATTTTCCCGGTCTTACTGCAGGAGCCCTTTGTGCTCCCTATGTATGGGTAGACATAATAGGTATACTTGATTCCGTTTTTGGCCGTTTTATCTGTATAGCTTACCGTGGAATTCCCGGTGCATTTCGCGACTTTTTTGAGCGTTGATGATTCCATTTTGGAATAGATATAGTAGCCGCTGGCTCCTGATACTTTATTCCATTTAATCACAACTCCTTTGGCAGTGTTCGTCACGCTAGTGACCTTAGCACCATCCATACTTACCTTAACCGTAAATGTCTTTGTCGCTGCGTTATAGTTGGTCGTGGCCGCTGCCTTGACAGTGATTGTGGCTGTCCCGGACGTCACTCCGGTCACCACGCCTGCACTGCTGACCTTCGCCACCTTCGTATTACTGGAAGAATAACTAAGTGTTCCGTTGGCATAGGCGCTGATTTTCACTGCCTTCCCCGTCTTAACACTATTGGAAGAAATGGTAGCGACAATCGACTGGCTCGTCTTATTGATGGTAAATGTGGCTGTTTTTGTCCCTGTGTAATTTCCACAACCTTTCACCGTCACCGTGGCTGTTCCTGCATTAATATTATCTGCATAGTCTAAACTGTAGTCAGTCCCTCCGCCCGTCAGGGTGGTAGAACCATCTTTTACCGTCACTGTTGGCTGTTTTGCCGCCCCATCGTAGGTATAGGTATTGATTGACAAGGTTATCGTACAGGATGAGATGTCTTTTACAGAGGACTCTTCCACAATAGTAAAAGTAGCCGTCACGGCTCCGCTGCAGGATCCGGCTCCGGTTACTGTGACGGTAGCTGTTCCTGCATTAACATTATTACCGTAAGATACCGTATAATCGGTACCCTCCGTCAATGTGGCTGTCCCTGCCATTACGGTAACAGCCGGTTTCTTCGCCGTTCCGTCATAAGTATATGTATTTTGAGATAAGGTTATCGTACAGTCGGATATATTTCTTTGCGATATGGTAAAACTTTTTGTTACGCTCCCTGCATAGGACCCAGTCCCCTCCACTTTCGCTGTGGCTGTTCCCGCGCTGACGTTGTCACTGTAAGATACCGTATAATCGCTGTTCCTGGTCAACGTTGTGGAACCGTATGTCACAGTGACTTCAGGTTCTTTCGCTGTTCCGTCGTAAATATAACTTGTTGTGGCCAGTGTAACCACGTAGTTCGTTATCACCGTTATAAATGTCAGTTCATTGTCACTGGCATAGGTTTCCGCTTCCGTGCCAGTGTAGCCATAAATTACCGGAATATTGCCATCCAGTTTTGTCACTCCCGAAACAGTAAATGACGTTTCATCGTCGGATAAGCCTACCGATGTTGCATCATAACCCAACGCATACGTGCCAATCGATGTCACATTATCCATAATAAATATTTCTTCCAGACCCGTGCAGCCAACAAAGGCGAGAACATCAATCTCTGTGACACCACTCCCAATCATAAACTCACTTAAATTTGTACATCCATAAAAAGATGCCCCTCCAATTACACTTACACTATCTGGAATTGTAACGCTGGTTAAACCCGTACAAAATGTAAACGAAACCTCACCGATATCTGTCACATTTTCTCCGATCGTGATGTCTGTCAGATATGCGCAACCATAAAAGGCCCAGTTTGCAATGGTGGTCACACTGGATGGAATCGTATAAGAACCACTTAAGTTTTTGGGATACAAGATGAGACTCGTCTGATCTTTATCAAACAACACACCATCTACAGAGGAAAAATACTGATTACTGGAAGACACCGTGATGTATGTCAGATCAGCACAATAAGTAAAAACACGTTTACCAATAGATGATAGATTGTCCTGAATCGTCAGTTCTTCCAAATACACGCAGAACTCAAAGGCACGATCCGAAATAGATTCCACAGTCGATGGGATCGTATAAGAACCACTTTTCTGAGGAGTACAGAAAATCAAAGTGGTCTGTTCTTTGTCAAACAACACATTATCTTCGGAACAATATAACTGATTATCCGAAGCTACTGTCATTGTTACCAAACCAGTACATCCATAAAAAGCTCCTTCGTCTATTGAAGTAACACTTGCCGGAATGGTCACCTCTACCAGATTAGTACAATTTAAAAAGGCATACTGACTAATGCCAGTGACTCCTTCCTCAATGATAAGCGTAATCACAGATTCCCTGTAATCATACCATGGAATATCACTGGTATAAGTTATTTCCGGCATCGCCCCGGTTCCACTGATCGTGAGCAATCCATCACTGTCCAGCGTCCATGTCAGATTATCCCCGCAGGTTCCGCTGACCACCGTAGATGCATTCACGGTAGCAGTTTCTTCTGTTTCTTCTATAATGTCTACTTCAATATCTGAATCACTGACATCATTGCCAGCGTCTGTAACTCCATCGTCTGTTTCCATAACGTCCACAGTGTCTGTATCCAAAGAGGCTGCATCATCATCATCTACTGTATCTATGCTGTCTTCCATATTACCTACAGTATCTTCCAAACCTGCTCCCCGACTTACCTGCAATAACTCGTCAAATGGGATAATCTGATTCATCAATGATTCCAGCGACTGTTCGTCTTCATCCGCTTCCAGGCTAGGCACGGTTTCCTTTGTTTTCTCTGTCCCAACTTTTATTCCGGCTTCTGATTCAGTACTTCCCGAATCTTCACCCAATGATGAAGTGCTTTCTGCCATATCATTTTTTGCAGCATCTTTTTCCGCAGCATCATCCTTCTCCGTTCCATTGACAGCTGCCGACACCTGTACTGCCGACACAAATGGATTCCATGCCATTATCATAATCAACATCCAGGCGATGATTCTTTTCTTCATTCTTCATACCCCCTCATTTTTTGTTCACGCCATATCTTACTCATAGTTTTTACTTTTCCGACCAATACGATCCGGCAAATTATATCCAGCGGCGAATATCACAAATAAGAATTCCATTCAGTAACACTCAACATAAATTCTTCGAATTTCAGCAGAAGAAATCCTTTTCCAACAACCTGACCGTTAAAAAACATCCTCTGATTCTCATTCCGGCCATGTATCGCAGTCTATACTCATATAAGAAAATGTTCCATTTTCGTAGTTAATATAAAGGCTGAAATATCTGTTATCATATTCATAATAGCTGTAAGTTTCACTGTCACCATTTTTCGAATAATTAAACTCTGTTCCGACCCACTCTTCTGCCTCCGTGCTGCTCGATTCCTTCGTAAGGCCTCCCGGCAAAGTAAAAGAGGCATCGCTGTACTCACTGAAACCCACTGATGTCACCGCACAGTTTTTCGGAATGGTCTGGTAATCGCTGAAATTCGTTATGGAAAGATACAATTCTTTTCCATCACGGGACAAATCCAGAGTTGACGATCTGCCAGACGCCACAGAACCTTCCTGATATGTAATCTCCCAGCCATTATTTAAAAATGCGCTGACCGTACACGGGATGGTGTACAAATCTCCTTCAATCTCTATATTTCCAGAAATCTTGTCCTCACCCAGACTGGACGGTGCTGTATAGGTAGACAAATATTCCGGTACTTCTTCTGAAGTTTCCGTCTTCTCATCATCAGCATCTGCTGTAAAGTTCTCCACAATGATTTCAGAATAATCATAATCATCATCTTTTGTATCACAATAAAATTCCGTGTAGAT
Source organism: Clostridiales bacterium (assembly GCA_021202175.1). GTDB lineage: Bacteria > Bacillota > Clostridia > Lachnospirales > Lachnospiraceae > Anaerobutyricum. The sequence goes on from JAJQDO010000197.1 coordinate 12,150, forward strand.
ATTCCCCTCCCCGTACGTCAGGGTTACATAACCATTATTGCTGGCTTCATACACCTCCTGCGGATCTCCAAAAGCCTCCCGGACCTCTTCTTCGGAAGCTCCCACGGTAATCCCTTCCGCGATAGAGAATTCCGGCATATCCGATCCGGCATCAACCTGAATTCCACCTACCTTACATTTTTTTATCTTTTTTGCATTTCCGCTGAAGTTCACAATGTAAGCTATAAACTGTGTGTCGTCCTTTCTCATGGTTACAGACTGGTGAGATTCCCCACTGATTTTTTCACTGGTAGAAACGGAACAGCTCCACCCGTTATCTTCCAGCTCAGTATAGGCAAAAGGCAACTGGTAAACCACTCCATCCAGCGTAAAAGTGCAATCATCCAGATCATCTGACATCGTAAGAACTTTACTTTCCTCCTCTGTTGCCGATTCTTCCTCTTCCGTGCTTCCTGTCATATCTGCATCTAATGCCACACTGCTTCTCAAGGTATAATCTTCATCCAGAGTACATGCCACCAATGTCCAGCTTGTACTGGTCGCATCATACGTCAGCACAAACTGATCCGTATACTCGGTAGTCTCGTCGTTATAATCCACGATGCAGGTTGCGATAAAGTAATCAGAACTGTTGATTTCCTGATCCTCCAGAGTAAAATCAATAATCTGTGCTGTGCTGTCAACATTCTGTGCGATATATGTTTGCACATCGCTTCTTATCGTGTTTTCCAATGGGACATCCGGAAGATTCTTTTGAGAACCCACCAGGATAATCACAATTAATAGAAGCAGACAGACTGCCGTTCCGACTCCGACACCAATCGCCAGCTTTTTGGACCCTTTGTGAGAAGGCTCCTGTGACCCAGAATCTTCCGCCGATTCACCATATCTGAATCTATCCGACGGCTGCTTGTCACGGCCATATTTTTTCGATGTCTCCTCATGAAACTGTCCGCCATCCCCGTACAGATCCTGACAGAAATCTCCCAGATTCTGATAACGATCTTTCTGGAAGACACTTAATCCTTTCATAATGGCATATTCCATGGAAGCCGGGATACGAACTCCCAGTTCCGATGGTTTTCTCATCGTATCATCAATCACCCTCTGCATAGCCTCTTCCGGTGTCACCCCGGTGATGGCTTTATACAGTGTCGCGGACAGGGCATAAATATCCGTCCACGGTCCCTGCACACCTCTGCTCCGATATTGTTCTTCCGGGGCATAACCGGGCTTTAATACGATGGACAGACTCTTCTCGCCAAATCCCGTATAATCCCTGGCTGCTCCAAAATCCATCAGCTTTACGCCACCATTTGGTAACAGCATGATATTGTCCGGACTGATATCCCGGTGGATCAGCCCATGTTTATGTATCTCATCTAACGCTTCCATAATCGACACAGACATTTCCCTGATATCTTCCGCGCTGATTGGGCCATTGAGCCGGATATATTGCTTCAATGTGATACCATCCAGATATTCCATCACGATGTACGCCGTGTTATTCGCTTCAAAATAATCGGTAACGTCTACAATTCCCGGCTGATACTTAAACCTGGCCACAATTTTAGCCTCTTCCAGGAATTTCATCTTGCCTCTCTGAAAATTCTCCTTTTGCCCGGCATAGGAAACCGTAACCATATCGTTTACGGAATTATTTCTTGTGGCAACACCCTGCGGAAAGAACTCTTTGATGGCCACGTTCACGTCCAACAGGGTATCTCTCCCGAAATACGTGATTCCAAAGCCCCCTTCTCCCAGGACTTTTCTTATAATATATCGATTATTCAGTCTCCTGCCTTCCCGCAGCAAATGGTAATCTCTTTCTTCCATCTTCTCTCTCCTCAGCGTAAATGTATAAATTCAGAATAGGATAGCAAATGTCTCAGCATGACCCTCTATTAATGTAAAAAATATCGTTGGCAGACATTTCCTTTTTCAAATCCTTCCTCAGTATTTGTGATCAGAATCAGGATATAACCTGACATCTTATTTCTTTATCTTAACTTTCTTTGTATTGCTCCAGGCACTATAGTATTTCTTGCCACTGACTTTTCGAAAAACGCGCACTTTTACATAATAAGTCTTTCCTTTTTTTCATATTATTCAAACATATCGACTGTTTTTTTATTTTGGAGAGATCAAGGGACAGCTTTCTGGAACTGGTTTTGAAATTCTTTGATGTCGATATCCAGATCTGATAACCGGTCGCGGCAGAATTCTTCTTCCATTTTGCACTGATTATTTTATAGACGGAATTCGTTAACTTCGTAATACTGATCCCAGTTAATCTCACTATCACTTTTGATGTGGCACAAGACCCGGTTTTGCTCGCATCATATGGATAAACATAATAAGTATATTTCACTCCATTCTTCGCTTTGGTATCTGTATATGTCACATTGGAATTTCCGGAACATCTGGCGATTTTGCTCTTCGATGAACCTTCCGTCTTTCGGTAAACATAGTAGCCTTTCGCGCCTGCTACCTTCCCCCACTTGATCAAAACACCTTTCGATGTATTTGTGAGGCTCGTCACTTTTGCTCCTGCCATGTTAACTTTAATCGTCAATGTTTTTGAGGCTGCGTAATACTCTGCTGTTGCCGCCGCCTTAATGGTTATCGTAGCCGTACCGGCCGATATTCCAGTTACGACACCACTGCTGCTGACTTTTGCTACGCTTGTGTTGCTGGAAGAATAGCTGAGTGCTCCCTTCGCTGTCGCACTGATCGTCGCCTTTTCGTTGACATTGATGCTTGTAGGAGCTATGACAGCTGCAATCGTCTGTTGTTCCTTACTCGCACTGCCGCCACTGATGGTAAAGGTTTTCGTCACCGTCCCGGCATATGATCCTGTTCCGGTGACCGTTACCGTTGCCGTTCCCGCATTGACATTATTATCATAGGATACAATATAATCTGTTACCTTAGTCAGGACATTGGTACCATAGGATACCGTGACTTCCGGCTCCTTAGCCAGCCCGTCATAGGTATAACTCTCAGATGCCAGAGTGACCTCGTAATTTGTGATATAGGTGATAAATGTAAGCGAGTTTTCAGCGGCATAGGTTTCAATCGCCGAGTCCGTATAACCATAGATAGTCGGGATGCCATCTGCTTTTTCCAACCCGGTAAAAGTAATACTGGTCTCCTCCTCATTCACAGTAAAGCTGGCCACATTATATCCCAGAATATAGGAGCCGACCCTTGTCACAGTATCTGGAACGGAAATCGTATCTAATTCATAGCAGTTCACGAAGGCAGCATTATCGATAACGGTAACGCCGCTGCCGATAAAGACATCGCTCAAGTTCAGACAGCCTGCAAAGGAGACGGCACCAATAGTCATCACACTGTCCGGTATGGTTATGGAAGTTAACGCAGTACAGCGTGCAAACGAAGCAAGGCCTATCTTCGTCACATTTTCTCCGATGGTAATGCCGGTCAGTTTGGTACAATTGACGAACGCCCAGTTTTCAATTTTCGTCACACCGGACGGTATGGTATAAGAACCGCTCAAGGCTTTCGGATAAGCGATCAGACTTGTCTTATCTTTACTATATAATACGCCATCCACGGAACAGTAGGATTCATTATCCGAGGAAACGATGATGCTCTTCAAACTCAGGCAATTCGTAAATACCCTTTTTCCGATGGACGTTACATTCTTCTGGATGATCAGTTCCTCCAGATCGCCACAGTTTTCAAAGGCACGATTAGAAATGGATTCCACTGTCGAAGGGACGGTGTAGGAACCAGTTTTATCAGCCGCACTTACGATCAGTGTCGACTGTGATTTGTCAAAAAGCACATTGTCTTCAGAGCAATAGTACTGGTTGGAGGAGGATACAGTTATGACAGATATGCTTGTACATTTCCGCAATATATAATCTCCAATGGACGTCACACTGGCCGGTATAGTCAGATCTGTCATATTGGAACAGGATAAAAATGCATACTGACTGATGGTGGTGACTCCTTCCTCCACCACCGCAGTGATAATTGATTCCCTATAATCATACCAAGGAATATCCGAAGTCTCTTCTATGGACACCATCTCTCCGCTGCCGCTGATGGTAAGCAACCCATCATCATCCAGAACCCATGTCAGATTATCTCCACAGGTCCCGCTGGCCACTGTAGCAGCAGCATTCACTGTCGGCATCTGTACCTCTTCTTCCAGGCTGTTTGCTTCTCCTGCTTCTTCGTCACATGCTTCCTCATCTGTTTCTGACATGTTATCTGCCAGAATAATCTGGCCGGCAATTTCTTCTATAGCTTGTTCTTCCTCTCTCTCACGGATGTTGATCTCGGTTACGGTCAGGTCATTCTCTCCGGCATCCTTGTTTTGCGCATAAACCGCTGTATCAGCGGCAGCTGTGGCCTGTGCCGCTGTCTGCATCGTCGGAATTAAAGTATTCACTGTCATTGCCATCATCGTCATCAATGCTATCACTTTCTTTTTCATCCTTCGTACCTCTCTCCTGTCCGTCCTTTATTTTAACGACCTTTTTCTCCGTCCCATTTATATTATCCGTCGAACTTTATAATATACCCATAACAGTGGACACTGGAATTAGTGTAGTACCATCATGTTTCTATCCCCATACTTTTTTATTTCTCTGTATATATGACCTTATCTTTACTTATAACAAAATGTTAACAAGCAGCATTTTCCGGCAGACTTCTATTTTATAAAGGAGTGGGATATTGTGTTCACAAAAAGTTTATAATTATTCAGTATATCATTCTTTTTATTCCTTTCAAAGATGTGTCATTTTCTGTGGTCGGTTTTTTTATTTTTCGTTTCATTTTTTTTGACACATTTCAAGACCCTTTCTTGTCATTTGCTTTTTTTCTGATAATATGATAAAGATGTGCAATGCATAATATGATCGTAAAACAGAGAAAATCCGGAGTATTGCAACTTTTCCGTTCATATTATAATATTCATATATAATATTATTACAGTAATCGGTTATGCAACAAAGCAGCATGCTGCCACCATTCACGTTCATGTTGATTCGTGAATAGTTACAGTCATACTTATTCAGACAAAAGATTGATATTCATTTCAAAACAACAACAGATGAGAATAAATGAAGGAGTTTATTATGAGTGTATTTTCGACATTGCTTTCCCGCCATATCAGCTCTAAAAACATTAAGGTGGCGAATATGGCGACTTATTGCAACATAGACCGTTCTAATTTTTATAAGATCATACACGGAGACCGCAATCCCCCTTCCAGGGAGGTTGTCGCTAAAATGGGGCAGTTCATGTGCCTGATGCCTTCTGAAATGAATGAATTTCTGGAAGCATACAAGATTGACATGATCGGCGAGGATAACTATTATCGACGAAAAAATGTGATGGATCTCATCGATGCATTTAATCAACGCGCATATTTCGCTCCGTCATCAACCTATAATTCGGTTACCTCTCCTGTTTTCACACAACAGATGGAGAATCCTGCTTCCCTCATCAGCCTGGACAGCTCTCTGGAAGTCACCTTAGCGGTGACCAATCTTTTTTATCAGGAAGCAGAGCAACCGCAGGGACATATCCGGCTTTTACTTCAGCCGGGCGAAGATTCCTTCTTTCAAATTTTAAAACAAGCCGGAGAAGATAAAGAAAATCTGACCGTAGAGCACATTCTCTGCCTGAACAGTACTGCTTCCATGCCTTATTCCAGACAGGATTATAATTTGTATTGTCTTCAAACGATTCTGCCTCTTTACCTGGCTGGTTTTCATTATGATATATACTATTATTATGATAATTATATTTCCAGGGCAAGCACTCTTCGTCTTTTTCCCTACCTTATCCTAACTTCTTCCCATGCGCTTCTGATATCAGGGAACAGACAAAAAGGAATCGTATTTCACGATAAGGAGATGATCCATTTTTTTGAAAATGTCTGGAATGATTATCGCAAACATGTCAATCCACTGTTTTTTCAGATCAGAGATGCTTACAGTCAGCTTAATTACTGGAAAAATGTAATGGCCAGAAACAGGGACAGGTCCTATTGCCTTATGATTACGCCTTGCTTTACTCCTTACATCACAGCCGATATGCTCAGAAAGCATCTTACGGTAAGGACATCGAACCAGGAAACATTTATCAGCGATTACCTTGTCTATACAAAATCGATAAATACGCCTGTAACTTCCTATTTCTCCGAAGAAAGCGTCCTGTATTTTCTGAAGACCGGTCTGATTGATGAATTTCCCCATGATCTTTACACAGCGGTATCTATGGAAGAACGAATATATCTTCTTGAATGTCTGCTCAGCGATGTTACTTTACGACCGTTTCGTCTTCTTCGGAAAAGCCTGGGGCATATACCCGGTGGCCTTTTTATCTATGTCGATTCTGCCACCGCCTATCTGCAGTTTCAGATCGCACAGAATAAAGTCATGTATCTTCAGATTGAGGAGAGCAATCTTTTCAATACATTTCATGATTTTCTGGAAAACATGGACGACAGCCTTTTCTACTCCGAGGAAGAATCCATTTCCCGGATCAGAAAATTAATGGAAGAATTTCAAACGGCCTGAATAATAGGATGATATGATGAATACAGGGGCTATTAGAAAATACCGATTTCAGGCCTCTCCTGTTTTAAGAATTCCAATTAATGAAAAAGTATCCCGCAGAAATCCGTGTCCTTTCCACACTAATTTCTGCGGGATATTTCCTGTATTTTTTCATATATTCAGCCGGTATCCGGCACCACGCACCGTCTCGATAATCCTGGGATTTTTGCTGTCCCGCTCAATCTTCTCCCGGATACGGTTGATGTGAACCATGACTGTGGCACTGTCTCCCATATAACGATATCCCCATACTTCCTCGAAAAGCTGTACCTTGGTAAAAAGGGTATTCGGATTTTCCGCCAGGAAGGCGAGCACCTCATATTCCCGTTTCGGCATCTTGATCTCCACCCCGTCTTTGTACACTTTCTTTGCTTTTGTCAGAATACGAATATTATCAAAAACAATCTCATGCTCTTCCATATCAGCATCGACAGTTATAGCTGCATTTCTCTCAAATTGCCGGATATTGGCGCCGACAGGCGCCACCAGCTCGGTCGGAGTGAAGGGCGGTGTGATGGAATCGGCCGCTCCGATATCCAAACCGCGAATCTTATCCGACGGCTCTGTTTTAGCGGTTACCATGAGAATCGGCATCGTATATTGTGTCCGAAGCTCCTTACAGATATCATAACCATCTTTTCCCGGAAGCATCACATCAAGAAGAATCAGATCAAACTTTTCCTGGCGGAGGACTTCCATGACATGGTTTCCATCATTTAAAACCCGAACCTCATACCCCTTGTATTCCAGATATCCCTGATCTATCATACAAGTATCATCATCATCTTCGATTATTAAAATGCGATAAGTTTTATCTACCATCATCCTTCTTCCTTCCGTCGGTTACTTATCTCATCAGTGCGGTAGAATTTATCAAATATAACATAATATCATTCAACCGTCAGGGAGACAGTCAGAACAACTTCTCCTGTCTGCGCATCAACATATATCGCTTCGTCCTGTGCGATGTCATTTTCTCTGGTTACGGTATATTTCCAGCACAATATATTCTGAGACTCGATGGTTTTGATTACCAGTCTGGCGGACTCCGCATTTTGTCCGCGGGATAAAGTCAGTCCGGAGAGTCCTTCCTGCGCTGTTATCTGCGCTTCCGTACCGACAGAAAGATCACGAACATATCCTCCCCGTATTCTCATCGGTGTTCCGTCATCTGCGGCGACAATGCGGAAGAGACCGTCTTCGACGGTCACTCCCTCATAAAGCTGATATAGCAGAAATACTTTCTGTCCGCTTTCTTCCTCCGTGATGCTTTCGCAGCAGAAGCTTTCTCCCTGAATTCCCATCAGACTGCGGACACTCATGATGGCCATGACGGCATCCTCTTCTTCGCGGATGGACTGACTGGTAAATATTCCGCCGATTTCCCGGACATACTCAGAAGAAGCACTGTATATTATTTCAGCATTCCCCTGATTCATCCTCTGAATGTCTTCCGGTGTAAGATCCTCCTGGTTTTCGTCATAAGTAATGGGGACCTCCTGTCTTTCAGAAATCACTTCTACATCATTTTTCCGGTATAAGCGCCATTCCAGAACCAAAGCGATTGCGATTACCATGATGATAATCAATACTCCTATGCGTATAATCTCAGATTTCATCGACACCACCTCCCGTCAGTCATTCATGGTCATATCATATCCTGCATGTCAAGCTATCATCACCGCTCTAAAAAATATCTGCATCGGCCATCAAAACATTATGACACGGTAGCACTGGAACTATATTCATTCAATTCTTCAAATGACAGACTGCCGCTTCCGGATATCGTAAGCTTAAATACGTTCCAATAAGTTCCCGCACTGTCTTCATCCACCGTATAAATCTTTTCCAGACTGGAGTTAACGTACACTTTCACGGTCGCTCCCGACTGGGCCAGTACTGTTGATGTAGAGGAACTGCCATTTGAAAAATTATGCACATAGAAGTAATAATCTCCTTCCGTAAACATATGAATCGTTGTAATTTCCGGACCATAAGAGCTTGTATCATCATAGTCCAGATCTGCGGCAACCGTTCCCGTGGAAGAGTCCGTATAAGTTTTATTACTGTAATACACATGGAATCTGCTTCCGCTTGATGTAGGTCCCACAAGATGGGAATCCAGATCCGAAGGCGTCTCTCCCTATGTTAATACGATACGAATACTATCGGATTCCTTGATTCCAACATCGTCAAAGGCATCCTCGATTGCTTCCACCTGACTGGAGGTAAATCCTAATGCTTTCGCCGAAGCAAGAACAGCATAACGGGCATCCAGGAAGTCGGCATCGGTTGCCAGACGGAACATGGAACCGTAGAACATTTTTGCCCAGGTACTGTTACTGATAGATGACGTACGGCTGTCTGTCATCATCTTATAAGCGGCATAATTGAAGATACCACTATTCGTATGGACACCTGCATTGTCACTGCTTCCTGTATAAAGATCGTCATAGCTTTCCGGCTGTCCATAAGTAGAAGGACTGCTGAGACTTCTGATCGCGCTGTCGGAATCCTCGCCGATCAGCCATCTGTCCGTGCCGGACTTGTTCTCGATCAGTGTACCCATGATATCTGCGTAGGATTCATTCAATGCTCCGGATTCACCATAATAGGTTAATGTAGTATTTACACCGTCACCGACAACATAATTGATCACAGCGTGTGTGAATTCATGACCGGCTACATCCAGAGCGGATGAGAATCCACCTGCGTCACCGTAAACCATCTGCTGCAGGCTGGAGCTCCAGTATGCGTTCTCATAGTTATCCCCATAATCGTAGCTTACCTTGATAGCAGCGCCGGCACCATCAAAGGAGTCTCTGTTAAGAGTATTCTTATAGAAGTCATATACATCGCTCATATTCGCCTGAACAGAAACCGCTTCCGCAGCAACATAGTATGTTCCCTCGTCCAGACTTGTCGTCACGATCGTGCCCGGCAGTGAATATTTCTTCCAGAACGCAAGGCCACTGACATCTGCCGTATAAGTCGTAATGTTACGTGTGGAGTCCACCATACGGTATGTGTCACTCTCATCATCATACTGCATGTTGAATGTTCTTGTCGTGCCAAGCGTATCCTGCGAAGTAACCGTCGCAGAAGCCCATTCTACCAGGTTATCAATGACGATCGCGATATCTCCATCCTCTCCGTCTGCAGAATCATTGGCATAAACATAATAAGGTTCATCATTCGTCGCCAGCGATTCATAGGGGAAATCCT
>JAJQDO010000132.1 GCA_021202175.1 Clostridiales bacterium
GATTCAGCTTTTCAATCTACACCCCTATGGGGTGGTTGTCGGACAGTCTCCCCCGCACCAATCAGCAAGGTCTTCTTTTTCCTCTTCATAAACTCAAGAATTGCATCTTTATTCTGTGCTATTGCTATCCCCAAGGGGAACGATAGCATCTGCCTAGCACGTAGAAACGGCATACTGGCGTCTGCAAGAAAACAGCTTTCTATAATGAACCACACAATTGTGCAGAATCCCCACAGCATCCATTCGTGTTTCTTCTGCAAATTCAGCTTCTCGCAGGAAATCTTGATGCAGAAGAACAGGATATAGCAAACCATGATGAACTGCAGGTACCATGTGCAATCAATGAACAGTGCATTCTTGAAATATTCCTGCAAAGTCAACTCTCCCGTGGCTAACAGACCGAAGAATTCTACAATCCAGAACGGAATGCATACCCGGAGAAGCCGCTTGCTTATGAATTGTTTTAACCCATTCATCTGATATGAGCATTCAAGTCCATAGCCTGAGCAGATTAAGAATAATGCCACTCCGGTGCCAGCAACAAATTGAATGCAGCCAACTCCGAAATGCGCCCCTGTATGCGCCCACACAACCGTAAAGATTGCAAAACCTTTAATAGCTGTGGTGAAATTGCGTCCCATCCAGTCGTTGCATTCCACTCTCTTAACGAATCCAAAGAGGTAAGCCGCGAACACTATTATTGTAAAAAGCAGAAATATCTTCATTTTTCCTCCCGCAAATCAATATTTCCAACACTTCATGGAGTACAAATCATAAATGCTACTTGTTTGCTTCTACATGGTTAAACTCTACAATATCATCTGCAGGATTGTTCAACTGAGAAAAGATTAAAATCCAAATCAATACGGACAAAGCAACGCCCTGATTGTAAACAACATTTTCTCCAACTCCATAAATCATCAATGCAATAATAGCAGACAGGGTATATGTCGTATGGTAATAATCCATAACCCTCTGATACAAAAAATGAATAACATATATAATTGGTATAAGGATAGCTACAAGCCCAACAATTCCAAAACGCGTTATTTGTATATAATACCAGTTATCAGATGTAGATACTCCCGCACTAATTAAAGTTGCATTAGCTTCAGAAACATTAGTAACCGTATATCCAAATAACAATCTCCCTTCCTCGGCTAGTTGATTTATTCCATCAACAATCGTGCTGTATCTTCCGCTAGATAATGTAGATAATTCGTTTGTATCTATTGTGCCACCAAAGCTAAATATCAAAAAAATAGCCCCTACGCATATTGATAAAATTATTATGAATCTTAAAGCCGAACTTGCAATATCTCCAAGGAATTTAAATAAAAGTTCCAATATTACAAAAACAAAAACGCATATCGCGCCAGTTCTAGATCCACTACATAAGAGTGCTATAAATTCAATCGCAATTATTGCAGCTAATAAAATTCTTCGAAAAACTCTCTGCTCACCCTTTATACGCAAATATGTCAACAGTAAAGTTACACAAAGTGACAATGCCGTAAAATTAGGATGAACGAATCCAAATGATGCTCTATACCGAACTTGGCTTCCGCTGTTCGCATAGAATATTGATGAAATCGTATTTGGATTAATTTCAGATATATTGACTATAATTTGAAATATGACAATTGCACTGCTTAGCAAAAAACATATATCCAAAATCTTACTGTTCTCATAAACTTTTCTCCCTGATAAATCGCAAAAAAGCAAAAAGGCTACCTGTAGGCAAATATACATTAATCCGGAAATGGTTTGAACATGAAAGCACAAAATCGGTAGGGCAATAAAACATATGATTACACCGGCATACATGGGCATACTTATCATCAGAATCTGCATACTGTGATTTAGAAGAAAATCAAGTAAAATCACAGCTATAAAAACTAGGCAAACTGCACTTTGAGGTATAAAAGAACTTGAGGTATTTATATATAGTTGCAGCGGAATGACTAATGATATTAGCCAGTCGCATATTCCCATTTTTCTATTATCGTATTCCATAACGTTTCCCCGTTCAAATTACCTTGCAAAATCATTTGACTAATCATCTATTCCACTTATATCGGATGAAAAGAATCAACCCATCGAGCTTTCCAAAATTGCTCTCTTATACTTCCCAACACTGACATCCTCGGTCAGTTCTTTCACCAGGTATTCCCGGCCTTTCGTGCCCATCTGCTTTAACTCACTGGACGAACTATTCTCAATGAACCAATTTATCTCGTCTTCCACACCTGCATAGTTGCCCGGCTCTACCGCAAGGCCGCACCCAATCTCTTCAATGAGGCACCGTACCTCCGAACCTTTTTCCAGGACGCCAAGCACAGGCTTACCTGCGGCTGCGAGGCCATAGAATTTCGACGGGCAGCTCACACCCTTGATCCCTTTGGCATTCACGCAGAAGTGGACATCTCCGGCGTTGAGGCTGTAGTTGAGGTCTATCTTGTCCTGATACGGAATAAACACAACATTCTTCATCTTGTGTTGCCGTGTGTACAACACCAACTTGTCCAACACAGATCCGGCACCTACGAAAGCGAAAACTACTTCCCGACCTTCAGGAGCATCTTCCGTCTGTGGTGTTCTCGCACCACCAAACTTCTCAATGACCTTGATGATCCCCTCCAAGTCGTAGTAAAGGCCGATGTTCCCGGAGTACATGAACACGAACTTGTCTTCCAGCCCGTACTTCTTCCGGAAAGCCAACACACGTTCATCACTACTCTCAAGCGGATAGATTTCCTTTTCGTTTATCCAGTTGTTGATGATTGTGTAATTGGGAACTCGCTTGCCTTTCGAGCCATCTCTATCCTTCGAGCCATTCTTACCGGCAAACCTCTTCTCAATCGTCTCCCCAAGGTCTCTACCTACCGTTATTACCAAGTCACTTCTCTTACAGGAAAACTTATCAAACCACATCATGGCTCCGAGCACTATCCCATTCTTCGTATACCCCACGCTCATGGTCTGCTCCGGGTTGAAATCCTGTACGTTATATATGTGAATTTGTCAAGATAGGAACAAAAGAAAATTTTCAGAATGCCCTGCAAAAGG
>JAJQDO010000115.1:0-5583 GCA_021202175.1 Clostridiales bacterium
GGGTGAAGACACGCTTCTGAAACCGCTTTCATCACATGCTCCGGCGGTTCAAAATCCGGCGTGCCCACGGAAAAATTATAGATTTTCCGCCCCTGCTTCTCCAGTTCCTTTTTCCGGTCGTCCAGTATATTAAAAATACCTGCCTCAAAGTTTTTCATCTTATCGGCTGTCTCATAGTTCATATGTAATATTACCTCCTTCCTCGATCAGATTATCCTCCGTCTCCTTTTCAATGCGTATCTGACGGAGCACTTTATCTGCCTGGCCGACAGCGGTAAACACGTATCCTTTAAAATGTACGCAAACCTTTTCTCCCGCTTCAGGAAGATGTCCCACTTCATTGACCAGAAAACCATTAAGGATGTCAAATTCATCGGTGTCAAAGGTGATGTTAAGACTCTCTTTGAGTTCATCCAGCCGAATCATGCCGGAAGCAAGATGACCGCCGCCAGGCAGTTTGATAATCTCTTTTTCTTCCACATCATATTCATCGAAAATATCCCCGACGATCGTCTCGAGGATATCCTCCATGGCGATCAGGCCGACGGTCTGCCCGTATTCATCCACGACGATGGCCTGATGGCTCTTATTCTGGCGCATCTGCGTCAGTAATTCATTGATATCCATGGCCTCATGGACATAAGACGCCTTTCTCATGATGTCTTCTACCGGCTTGTCTGCTTCCTGATCTTCAAGCAGGCTTTTTACCGCATCCCGGAAATGCAGTGTTCCTACGATGTGGTCCAGATCTTCTTCGTAAACCGGATACCGGGAATAATGCTGCTCCACCATGAAGCGAATCGCTTCCTGCAATGGCGTCCCCGCCTCGATTCCTACAATCTTACGGCGAAACTGCATGACATCCTTCGCATCTTTTTCCCCGAATTCAAATATGTTGGAGATCATTTCCGCTTCATCCGCAAGAATCGCTCCCTGTTCATGTCCTTCCAGAGCGATGTTCATGATCTCCTCCTCATATTCATTTTCCTCTTCTTCCTTGTTTCTGGACGAATTGGACTTACTCATATTCCCGGTCAGTCTGTAAATAATCACAGAAAGACAGACGATCACGATTGCCAATAACGAAACAACCAGTATCAATATAGGACCAGTATCCATTTCTTTGTATTCCTCCACATAACACCATAGGTTACGCCCTATGTAATTAGTTCCAGACTGATTTTCAGCGCACGGTCAACCCGATGTAAGATATTTTCGTCTAAATGGCAGACTTTTTCTTTCAATCTCTGTTTGTCGATGGTTCGAATCTGTTCCAATAATATCACAGAATCTTTGGTAATCTCACACTCCCGGACGGAAAGTTCTACGTGCGTCGGGAGCTTCGCTTTGTTCATGCGGCTGGTAATCGCCGCGCAGATCGCGGTCGGGCTGTGACGATTTCCGGCGTCGTTCTGGATGATCAGCACCGGGCGCACACCTCCCTGTTCCGAACCGACGACCGGTCGCAAATCAGCATAATAAATATCTCCTCTTTTTATCATCAATTCCACTCACTCCATTTTTATTTCCATATCAAGATCCAAGCGACAAAAGTATGATCACGTCTTTCACTATGAAGTATTTCCCAAAAATGTCGTGAGTATTCTTTCATTGTTATAGTGGTCAGCAGTCACTGTGCCAGACTGGGCAGCAAAGTCTGCACAGCCATGCTCCAATAACCGCAAATGCTTATAAGTTTCAGTGGATAACCTGATTCAGATTCTGAATCAGATCCCCGGCCATCAAACCGTAACAGCCTTTCTGCTTTGCTGCCGCGTCTCCGGCAAGACCATGGCAGTAAACTCCCAGCCTGGCTGCCTCTGCAGCGGAAAGGCCACCTGCCAGGAGTCCACAGATAATACCGGTCAGCACGTCTCCGCTGCCTCCTGTCGACATCCCATGATTCCCGCTCGTATTAATATATGTTGGAAACAGGCCATCTGATACTACCGTCCTCGCATCCTTGAGCACGATGACATGATTCTCATCTGCGGCATCAAGAGCAACCTCTGGAAGATGCTCCCGGATATATTCTACAGAGATTCCGGTAAATCTTTCCATTTCCTTCAAATGAGGCGTGAGGATAATCTCGCCAGAATAATCTTCGTACAGCCTGTCAATATCTCTGCCGGTCTTGTCATTTGGCAAATCCCGTGATATATTTTCTCCGATGATATCACCATCATGTGCATCAACAGATTCCTCTGTGGATTTTTCCCGCTTCAATGCCGAAAGACTATTGATTCCATCCGCATCAATGACCAGCGGTCCGTTCCCCTGTGCCAGAACGATCTCCAACATTCTCCGGGTGAGCATCGTCTCTCCCAATCCCGGTCCGATTCCGACCACATCGGCCCAAGCAAGCGCTCCAGGCAATTCATCCAGTGCTTCCTGCTCAGAACGCCAGGTTGTCATGATTGCCTCCGGAATCCTCGTCTGCAAAATCTCCCGATTCTCCTCGCAGGTAAAAATACGCACCAGTCCGCTTCCTGTCCTGTAAGCCGCGCTGGCGGAAAGCCAGGCAGCCCCGGCCATATTTTTGGCACCCACGATCAGCAGCACCCGGCCATAACTTCCCTTATTGGACCATGCCGTCCTTGCTGGGAGCCGCGTAAGATCCTCCCTGGTATAAGTACACGCTTTTGGACCCACTGCCTCCACTGCTTGTTTCGGAAAACCGATATCCTTCACCACAACCTCTCCGGAGACGGAAGCGCCGGGATATAGTACCAGCCCGACTTTGGACAACCCAAAGGTGATCGTCAGATCTGCCCGGAAGGCACATCCTAAGATATGACCCGTGGAAGCATCCACGCCGGACGGCGTGTCCACGGCAATCTTATAGCCCTCCCGCTGATTCATCGTTTCCAGAACCTCCCTCTGCATACCGGCTACATCCCGCGTCAGACCTACGCCAAACACCGCATCGATCCAGATATCCACAGGATATTCGGGAAGCCGCTCACAAAAGGAAACCCCCATGTTTTCAAGAATCTTTTTCTGCATCTGATAGGATTCCGAGGCATGACGCACGCCTCCAATCTCATAAAAATCAACCGCGAATCCTCTGGACAGCAGCATACGGCCAAGAGCCAGGCCATCCCCGCCGTTATTACCTTTTTCTGCCACGCCAACGACCTTCCCGGGCGACGGAAATCTCCGCAAAATCTCTTCCTCCATAGCAAGAGCCGCCCTCTCCATCAATACGATTCCTGGGATCCCCATCTGCTCTATACTATACGCGTCAATCTGCTGCATTTCACTGCGTGAACCAAGCAGCCGCATCTTCTTTCCACCTCCAAAAACAAACATAAAAAGAAAGATGAAAAACCGCAGTCCTTCATCTTTTTCGCCTACTATAAATTTTTGCTGTGAATCCGATAGGAAAGTGTCATAATACTCTCTGATAAATGTACATTCTCTACGATGATATCACCCGGAAGACTCAAATCCACCGGTGCGAAATTCCAGAAAGCCTTAATACCTAAATCCACCAGTTCTCTGGCCATCTTAGACGCTTTACTGTGCGGCAGTGTCAAGGCTGCTATCATCGCCTCATTCTTTGACAAAAAATCTTCGAGCATATCAATATCGTACACTTCCACTCCCCGAACCGTCATACCAATCAGGCGAGGATTCACATCAAACAGGCCGATGATCTTAAAGCCATTACTGTCAAACTCCTGATTATTCGCCAGTGCCTGACCCAGATTACCCGCGCCTAATATAATAATGTTATTCGTTTTGTCAAGTCCCAGAATCTTTCCCATCTCATTATAAAGATATTCCACATTGTATCCATATCTCTGCTGTCCGAACCCTCCGAAATTATTCAGATCCTGTCGAATCTGCGAGGCAGTCACATTCATCTTCTGACTTAATTCTTTGGAAGAGATACGCACAACATCATTTTTCAACAAATCACCAAGATATCGATAATACCGGGGCAATCTTTTGATAACCGCAGGTGAAATTGCTTTTTCATTCACTGATGATGTATTCACTCTATTGTCCTTCATCAAGATCCTCCCTTTGACAAAACTTTCTCATTCTCTGTGTATAGCAATGTAAATTATAAAGATTTTAAAACTGTTTGTCAAATGTATTTTTTGCATTTTAATAGTCAATTCCTGATTCCCATACATTTTGTCATATATTTATGGGAAATCCATCGCATTTTTTTATGATTAATTTCATTCTTACAGCCATCGTCAAGCACACCATGAACAGACCAATCTGTTCTTTTATATCATTTTGAGCAAATTCCTCTTTTTTTCTTTTTTCATTCATGATAAAATAGCCAATGTCTGACACGAGCCGGATGCAGCAAGAGAACGATATCTGGCACAACAGACACATTTTGGAGGTAAGCTATGATTTTATCCTGTCAAAAAGTATCGAAAGCTTTCGGCGGCGATACGATTTTAAAAGATATAAATTTTATAATAAATGAAGGGGAAAAGGCCGCTCTGATCGGAATCAACGGTGCGGGCAAGTCCACTCTCCTTAAGATCATTACTGGAGAATATGAAGCGGACAGCGGAAAGGTCATCTTCCAAAAAGGCATAACCATCGGCTATCTCTCACAGATTATCGATGTCCGCTCGAGGCGAACGATTTACGAGGAAATGCTCGACGCCAAAAAAGAGATCATCGATATGGAAAAGGAGATTCGCCGTCTGGAGCAGTCCATCAGCCATCTGACGGGAGAAGCACTGGAAAAGGCGATGGACAATTACTCCCGGCTCACGGAACATTTTGAAAAAGCCAACGGCTATGGATGGAAAAGTGAGATCATGGGTGTGCTCAAGGGACTTGGGTTTACAGAATCCCAGTTTGACACACCCATTCATACCCTGTCCGGCGGTCAGAAGACCAGAGTCGCCTTAAGTCGGATATTACTGATTCATCCCGACCTGATCCTTTTAGATGAGCCGACCAACCACCTGGATATGGATTCCATCCACTGGCTGGAAACCTTTCTTTCCAACTATCACGGTGCCGTCCTGATTGTCTCCCATGACCGTTATTTTCTGGATAAAGTCGTGTCAAAGGTAATTGAGATTGAAAGCGGAGACTCCATGACTTTCCAGGGAAATTACAGTCATTACGCGGAAAAGAAGAAAGCGCTTCGTGACGCGCAGATCAAACAATATCTGAACCAGCAGCAGGAGATCGCTCATCAGGAGGAAGTGATCTCAAAGCTTCGCTCCTTTAATCGGGAAAAGTTTATCAGCCGGGCGGAAAGCCGGGAAAAGATGTTAAATAAAATGGAACGGATTGACAAACCTGTAGCCCTGAACAGCCGAATGCGCATCGCCCTTGAGCCGGAGACCGTCAGCGGAAATGACGTCCTGACCATCGAAAATCTCACGAAATCTTTCGGTGAGAAGCACCTGTTTCGCAATCTCAATCTTTCCATCCGCCGTGGCGAGGTCGTCGGCCTTCTGGGCGCCAACGGCACCGGAAAGACGACGCTGCTTAAGATCATTAACCGCTATCTGCGCGCGGACAGCGGAAAGATTCGCTACGGAGCGAAGGTTTCCATCGGCTATTATGACCAGGAACAGCATGTATTAAATG
>JAJQDO010000115.1:5593-9930 GCA_021202175.1 Clostridiales bacterium
ATCGGATGCCTATCCCAAATTAACGAATACCCGCATTCGAAATGTACTCGCCGCCTTTCTTTTTACCGGCGATCGCGTCTTTCAGCAGATCGGCACATTAAGCGGCGGGGAAAAGGGCCGCGTTTCCTTGGCAAAATTAATGTTATCCAACGCGAATTTTCTTATTTTGGATGAGCCAACGAATCATCTGGATATCCAATCCAGAGAGATTTTGGAAGATGCCATCAATGATTATGAAGGCACCGTTTTCTACGTCTCTCATGATCGATATTTTATCAATCAGACGGCTACTCGCATTCTGGACCTGTCGCCGGAAGGAATCGTTAATTACAAGGGAAACTATAATTACTATCTTGAGCAAAAGGAAGCAGGAAACATCGAAGTGGACAGCGATAGCGTCGCCGTTTCTGCCGATGATGCCATGGACGACACATCCCCCGCCGCATCTTCCAAAGAAGACTGGACGCGTTGCAGAGAGGAAGCGGCCAGACAGCGAATCCGAACGAACGATCTTCGCAAAACAGAACATGAGATTACTCGTCTGGAAGAGGAGAATGCACGCATTCAGCAGGAGATGAATCTGCCGGAGATCGCCAGTGACGCCCAAAAGCTCCTGGAACTTTCCGCACGCTATGAAGATAATGAATCTGCTCTTTTAGAACTCTACGAAAAATGGGAGGCGCTTTCCGAGTAAAGCGCCTCTTACCTAACAAGATTACTTTTTCACTTCCACCTTTTGTCCCAGCTTACTTTCCGTGCCGGAGATCAATCGCTTGATATTGGCCCTGTGACGATAAATCGCAAACCATGCGTACAGAATCGCCATCACCACCAAGTCCCACTGTCCCGGGTGAAAAATAATCATCTCAATCACGATACCTGCGGACAAGATACAGGAACCCAGCGATACATAGCGGGTGATTCCTACAATGACAGCAAAGATGAGCAGACAGCACAAGCCGATTCTCCAGTCAAAAGCCATCATGACAGCTCCTGATGTGGCAATCCCCTTACCCCCTTTAAACTTCAAAAAGAACGGATAGTCGTGTCCCAGGACAACACCAAACCCGAGGATGAGCTGTAATAACTGTGACGTGCCCTGGTCCATGCCCAAAGACGGCGCGATCCAAAACTTCACCAGCAGAACTGGAATAAATCCTTTCAGTGCGTCACCCAGGAAGGTAATCAGCGCCTTTCCTGCTCCAAGGGTTCGAAGGACGTTGGTCGTTCCCGCGTTCCCGCTTCCGTACTGCCGGATGTCGATTCCTGAGAGTTTACCGACAAAAAATCCACTCTGGATGCATCCACAAAAATACCCGATAATGATTGCCACAATAAAATACCCAATATACTGTGCCATTTACTTCTCCTTTCTTTCCCGGTAGATAAACCGGATTGGTGTGCCTCGAAAGCCAAAGGTGGTTCGAATCTGATTCTCAATGTATCTCGTGTATGAAAAATGAGTCAGCTTTTTATCATTAATGAACAGGACAAAAGTCGGAGGCTTCACAGATACCTGTGTAATATAATAGATACGCAGCCTTTTCCCCTTATCCGACGGCGGCTGTTTCATTGCCATAGCTTCCGCCAGAATCTCGTTGAGTACCCCGGTCTGTACGCGTAGCGCACAATTTCCGACCACTGCATCAATGATATCAAAGAGCTTGGGCAGCCGCTGTCCGGTTTTGGCCGACAGGAAAATAAGTTCGGCATAAGGCATATAGGACAGCTTTTGCCAGATCTTATCCGTAAACTCCTTCATCGTATGATTATCTTTTTCAATCAGGTCCCATTTATTTACCGCAATGATCATGCCCTTGCCCCGTTCATGGGCGATACCGGCAATTTTGGCGTCCTGTTCCGTAACACCTTCCACAGCATCTATGATGAGAACGGCCACATCACATCGTTCCACCGCTGTCACCGTCCGAATGATACTGTAACGTTCCAGTTCTTCTTTTATCTTACTTTTTCTCCGAAGACCCGCCGTATCAATAAAGACATATTCCTGGCCATTTCTTGTCACGGTCGTGTCAATAGCATCCCTGGTCGTTCCAGCGACTGGTGACACGATGACTCGTTCCTCCCCCAGAAGCCGATTGATAATCGAAGATTTCCCGACGTTTGGTTTCCCGATCACAGCAATCTTAGGGCGGTCATCTTCTTCCTCTTCCCCGGCAGCTTCCGGAAAATGCCGCACAAGCTCGTCCAACATATCTCCCAGGCCCAGTTTGCCGGCAGCCGAAATAGGAATGGGGTCTCCAAGGCCCAGATTATAGAACTCATAAACATCCGGCATCAGCTTCTCAAAACTGTCCACTTTATTCACGATCAGCAGTACCGGCCTGCCGGATCTTCGCAGCATATCCGCCACCTTGTAATCCGCATCCACCAGTCCCTGCCGGACATCGGTCAGGAACAAAATGGCGTCAGCCGTCGTAATCGCGATCTCCGCCTGTTCCCTCATTCTGGAAAGAATGAGATCCTTACTTTCCGGCTCGATTCCGCCTGTGTCCACCATGGTAAACTGATAATTCAGCCAGGTCACATCCGCATATATTCTGTCTCTTGTTACTCCGGGGGTATCTTCTACGATGGAAATCCTGCTTCCCGCCAGCGCATTAAATAATGTGGACTTCCCCACGTTGGGACGCCCCACAACTGCTACTACTGGTTTGCTCATGTCTTACCTCCACTTTCTTCCATAAACGCTACCATTTATGATCAATCATCTTATCTACAAAATCTTTTCCTTCTGATTCTATAATATTCACGGGAACTTGTAAAGAATCAGAAAGCTCAAAAAGCGGCATATCATCAAGAAAAATGTCTTCATCCGCTTTCAGCACATTGGCCGGAAGCAACAGCTCCTCGCCAAGTTCCCGGCCGCAAAGCTGATCTCGGATATCCTGGCCGGTGAGAAGTCCTGTTACCGTGATCGTCTCTCCGAAAAATCGATTCTCGATCTGGTACACATGCACATGTACATGTGGGAATTTCTCCTCCACCATCCCGGCCAGCCGTCGTATGGTCGGAAAGGCCAGTTTCGCCGTGGCAACGGAAACGGACCTCCTTCTGTCGTCTCCTTCCAATTCTGCCAGGCGCTGCTCCACCTCGGTGTGCGGCAGGCGCCTCATCCCCACGGCCTGTTCCTGCGGTGCATACCCCTCATAATATTCTTCCGGAGGGAAATCTCTTTCTGCCATGATAAACCACTCGTCGCTGGCGTGCACAAAAGAAGTTCCCTTTTTTTTCTGATAATACTCCTGCCATCCCATGATCTGCCGAATCACACGTTCCGCGTCCTCTTTCGTAAACTGCTTCAGTTCGGGAAGCTGTTCCCGATACCTGGTCAATCCCACCGGAACAATGGACAAGCTGCCCATGTATGGGATAAAATCCCCCAGTTCCCGGATCGTCCTGTCTAACTCCTCACCATCATTGATGCCCTTACAGAGGACAATCTGGCTGTTCATGGGAATGCCGGCCTCATAAAATCTGCGAATCCTGGCGATAATATCTCCCGCGAACCGATTATGAAGCATCCTGCACCGGAGTTCCGGGTTGGTCGTGTGCACCGATATATTGATCGGTGCCAGGTGGTACCGGATCACTCTTTCCATATCCTTATCTTTCATGTTCGTCAGGGTGATGTAATTACCCTGAAGAAATGACAATCTCGAATCATCATCCTTAAAATAAAGCGTATCCCTCATCCCTGGCGGCATCTGGTCGATAAAGCAGAAAATACATTTATTGCAGCAGGAATGATAGGCATCCATCAGAGAAGAGGTAAACCGGAGCCCCAGGTCCTCGTCTTCTTCTTTCTCGATTTCCAGCAGGCATTCCTCTTCATCCCTGGTCAAAACTTCCACTTGCAAAAATTCTTCTTCTATATAATATTGATAATCAAAAATGTCCTCAATCTCATGGCCATTAATGTTCCCGATCCGGTCTCCAGGTTCCAAACCGCATTCTTCTCCGATACTTTCCGGTTCCACAGCCGTAATCTCATGCCATTGTTTTTTCATAACCATTCACCTATCCGTATGGCGGTCATCCATCTGATACATCATGCTACACGCAAGGACGCTAATCCAGACACATAAAACAGCCCAGATTCCCTCTCTTTCCATGACTGGCTCTGTGCGAAAACAGTTTATCACTGTTACAGCAGGTGCAAAGATCAGTGACGTCCAGGTGTTCCGGGAGGATTCCCGCTTCAAAAAGGATGATCTCGTTGGCCTTCAAGTGATCTAACATAAAGTGTACTACTCCTTTTTCCTCCGTTAGGTTTTCCTGCTGTTCAGTGCGATCTGACTCTAGAAAGGGCTTCG
>JAJQDO010000115.1:9940-21909 GCA_021202175.1 Clostridiales bacterium
TCCGCCTTTTTCCTCCAAAATCTGTGCCATCTGTTCCTGCCGAACTTCCTGACGAAAGGGCTGCGCCACATCTTCGCTTACTTCATAACATGCCCTGCAAATTGAAGGGCCAATCGCGGCGATAATATCCTCGCTCCGGCTTCCATATTGTTCTCCCATAAAGTGTACCATTTTCCTGCCAATGCGCGCGACGGTTCCTCGCCAGCCCGAATGTGCCATGGCCGCCACATGCCTGACCGGGTCGTAAAACAGCAATGGCACACAGTCCGCATAAGAAGTATACATGGGAACATGCTTTTCATTTGTCGCCAGACCGTCTATCCCTGGTACCGTTTCCCTCAAAATCCCGTCGCCCCGGTCCCTCGCTGTCACCTTACGAAACGCAGTCTTGTGTATCTGCGAGGACATGACCAGATCATCTTGTGAAAAGCCGATGGCATCCGCGATTCTTCGGAAGTTTTCATAAACATTTTCCCTGGAATCTCCTCTTGTGAAGGATAGATTCATCGTTCCCAGACAGCCTTCGCTGACACCTCCCATACGAGTGGAAAACCCGTGTCTCACGCCGGCTTCCACCAATTTGGGAAATGTCAGAAAAATCACGCCATTTTTTTCATTGATGATCGTTGAATGATTCCGATTGGCATATTTCCAGTCCATATATCCTCCTACACTCCACTATATCTTTATATACCGATTCTCACCGTGTCATTACCTGATGTTTCCCGCCATGTCGTGGTTTGTTGTCTCCTGTCATGCCATTGCTTATCTCTGAAAAACCTGTGGATTTACATCAGATTGCATCCTGATACTCAAAAGCATTTTTTATCCAGTGGCACTGACCGTCTCCGGAAACTTCCACCACATCAAAGCGGACGGACACAAAATCATCCAACTGGTATTTCATCCGAAAGTAGTCAAAGGTTCTGCAGATCTTATGCTGCTTTCTTTGGTCCACGGCCTCGCAGGGATAACCTTGCTTCTTGTCTTTCCTCATTTTCACTTCCACCACCAGATAGGTGTCCTGTTCTGTTCCGACCGAATCGATTTCTCCTACTTTTCAGTGGACAGTACGCGTCCAAATACGGACACCCTGTTTCTCCAAAAAAGAAGCGGCGGCGGTCTCTCCGGCCCGTCCGTTCTGCCTGCGTCTATCCACGCGTTATTCCTTTCCCTTTCATGATAATATCGACTTTATAAAGCTTCTCCTGTGAATCGGCGATGGGCCCAGCTCCCGCAAGGCTTCCATGTGGTCCCTGGTTCCATAGCCCTTGTTGGCGGCAAAGCCGTAACCCGGATATATCTTATCATATTCCACCATCAACCGGTCTCTGTATACCTTTGCCATAATGCTCGCCGCACCAATAGATATGCTTTGGGCATCTCCATGTATGATCGCGACCTGAGGAATGTCCACTTCCGGTATCGTCACCGCGTCATTGAGCAAAAGCGACGGCCTGACAGAAAGATGGGCAATGGCCTGTCGCATGGCTTCGTAGGTTGCCTGCAAAATATTGATCTCATCAATACGGTCATGGGAGATCTGTCCGATTCCTATAGCGATAGCTTCCCTTTGAATCTCTTCAAACAATTCTTCTCTTTTCTGTGCGGATAGCTTTTTGGAATCGTTAATATAGAGGATACGGCTATCCTTTGGCAGGATAACGGCGCCGGCCACCACCGGACCGGCTAACGGTCCTCTGCCTACCTCATCAATGCCGCAGATATATTCATAATCCTTGTATGCCTTCTCATAGCGGCACAGTTCTTCGATCCTTACGCATTCGGTCTTATATCTTTTCAAGCGATTTTCCTGTGTTTTTAGAAAGCTTTGCACGCTTTTTCGGTCATCCTCCTTATAGGACAGTATCATCTCTTCCAGACATTCTGGCGAAGCCTTCTTCAATTCATCCTTGATCTCACTGATTTTTTTTGGCATATGTTTTCCCTGCTTTCAGTCCACGAATCCGAATTTGGACAAGGGCCAGATGCGAATCCATACCTTTCCCACAAACTCAGAGCGATGTACTATGCCAACTTCCTCATAACGGCTGTCATAGCTTACCGGCCGGTTATCTACCAGGCAGCAATATTCATCCTCTCCCAAATTGATTCCTTTCTCCGCGGTGCATGCATATTCCTTGGAAACCGTTTAGCCGTATACATCTTCTGTCAGTTCTTCATCATCAATGTAAACTTTTCCGTCAATAATCTGAATCGTTTCTCCCGGCAGCCCGATTACCCTCTTAATATAATAGGGACTCTCCCCATTTTCTTCCGGTCCAGGGAAAATCACGATATCAAATCTTTTCGGATTGGAAAAATGATAAGAGAGCTTATCCATGATGAGATTCTCTCCATCGGACAAAGTAGCCTCCATGGAATCCCCATTCACTACAGTTCTCTGCCCCACATACCGGAGGATTATAAACACCACCAGACAGATTACTGCTATATAAACAATCGTTCCGATGATTTCTCTCACCATATTCTTCCCTTTATCTTCAGACGAATCATGAATATTTTTCTGGTTCCACTCCCTTTTTTGTCTGTTTTCTCCCATATCATTCATGCCTCCCATCAGAAATCTTTACGGGAATCCGGGCTTTCCAGGGAAATCCGCCCCAAACGAAGCGAACGGTAATCTTCCAGCAGAAGCGATCCTGCTTTCTCCACATCCGTTTGATTTCCCTTTGCCAGGCACCCTCTGGCTCTGGCAATCCTTTCCATCACTTCCGGGGGTGTGCCTGCTTCTTCCACACCATATCGCGCATGCAGTATCCCCGGATAGTTCTCCTGCAAAAAGGCTGCGAATTCTTCAGACAGTTCTGAAACATTCAGAATCTCCTCCCGTATGGATCCGATCCAGGCAAGTCGCAGCCCCACTGTCTGGTCATCAAACTTTGGCCATAAGATTCCCGGCGTATCCAAAAGCTCCACATTTTTGTTATTCTTATTCCACTTCTTTCCTTTGGTCAAGCCCGGCTTATTTCCAGTTTTAGCACAGGCTTTTCCCGCAAATGAATTAATAAAAGTCGATTTCCCCACGTTAGGAATCCCCGCGACCATGGCACGAATCGGACGATTCAGGATACCTCTTTTGCGGTCCCGCTCTCTCTTCTCTTTGCAGGCTTCCTCAATCAGCTTCCTGACCTCCTTCATGCCGGCCCCTCTCTGAGAGTTCACCTTCGCAACAAAAAAACCCTGTTCCTTGTAGTACTGCTCCCATCCCTTCGTTATCTCCGGATCCGCCATATCTTCCTTATTCAAAATAATCAGCCTGGACTTATTCCGGGCCAGTTCATCAATGTCTGGATTCTTACTGCTGTAGGGCACCCTGGCATCAACCAGTTCCACCATAATATCGATCAACTTGATATTCTCCTGCATCATCCTTTTGGCCTTTGTCATATGGCCCGGATACCACTGAAAATCCATCGCACCCTCCTGTCATAACAGCGCGCCTGAAGTGTATAAATATGAGCGCAACATCTGTGGCTAATCTGTCATGATCAACTTCCTCTTTTTACTCTCATTATAATCTTCCCCACAAATTGGGAACGATCAATATTGCCAATATTGGCCACTCGAGAATCTTCGCTGTTATTACAGTTATCTCCCATGACAAAATATTCATCTTCACCCAGTTCCACCTCATAAGCAGCCAGTCCTGCGGACAGAATCTCTTCTTCAAAAGAAAAATCCAAAGCCGTCCCATCAATCAATATCTGTCCATCACTGATCTGTACCGTCTCTCCCGGCAGACCAATCACACGTTTGACGGAATAATGCAGTGTCGTCCCATTCTCCATCTTCAGCAGAACGTTATCATATCGCTTCGGATCATCAAGACGATATCCCAGCTTATTCACCAGCAACACATCGCCATCATAATAGGTCGGCTGCATGGACTCTCCATGGACGGTCATAATCTGCAGGCAATAGTTTATGATAATAAAAGCAAGGAATATAAGCACAACAATCTCTCCGATCCAGAAACTAATGCGCTTTATAACCATATCTCTTCTTTCTTTATATCGATAATTTCTCGTTGCCATAATAAAACCCCGTATGGTAAAACAGGGCAAGTATAAAACTACTCGCCCCTGCCCTTATCTGATACTATCTGACTAATTCTTTTACCTTGGCCTTCTTACCAACTCTGTCACGTAAATAGTAAAGCTTTGCTCTTCTAACCTTACCTCTTCTGACCACTTCAATCTTTGTGACAATCGGAGAATGTAACGGCCAGGTCTTTTCCACGCCAACGCCATTAGAGAACTTTCTTACCGTAAATGTTTCTTTTGCGCCGCCGTTCTGTCTTTTGATGACGGTCCCTTCAAATACCTGAATCCTCTCACGGCTTCCTTCAACAACCTTCGCTGATACACGCACGGTATCTCCAACACGGAAGCTGTCAACTTCTGGTTTCATCTGCGCATCTTCAATGCTCTTAATAATATCCTTCATGTGTGACCTCCTATATATTCTGGTGTTCTTAATACCTTCTTCGTAACAGCGGACCACCTTTTTCACAACTATAAAATAATAGCATGAATCAACCTGTCATGCAAGCAGTTTTTCAATTGCGGACGAACTTTTTCACAACTTCTCCTGCACATCCTCTTCTCCGGATGGCCGATATCCCAAACGGTAAAGGTATATCAGGTCTTCCTTTGTAAGACTGGCATCCGTGAGAAGATCCGGCCTTCGAAGAAGCGTTCGTTCCAAAGACTGTTCCCGTCTCCACTTATCAATGTTCTTATGGTGCCCGGACAATAAAACATCCGGCACTCTTTTTCCATGATACTCTACCGGCCGCGTATAATGCGGATACTCCAAAAGATTATCATGAAAAGATTCAAATTCTGCTGACTCCTCGTTATTCAAAACACCCGGAATCAATCGGGATACGGCATCGATCATCACCATCGCTGCCAGTTCACCGCCTGTCAGTACATAATCACCTATGGAAACATAATCCGTCACAATCTCCTCGAGAATCCGCTCATCGACCCCTTCATAATGTCCGCAAAGGAATACCAGATCTTCTTCTCTGGCAAATTCCTCCGCCATGGACTGACGGAACACCTTCCCTTGCGGGGTGACATAAATGACCCGCGGTGACGCCTGCATATCTTTTATAACATCCATATAAGCACGGTAAATGGGATCCGGCTGCATGACCATGCCGGCGCCGCCGCCATAGGGATAGTCATCCACATGCCTGTGCTTATCGGTAGAATAAGCCCTGATATCCACTGCGTTCAAATGAATGTACCCTTGGGTCAGCGCCCGTCCTGTCACACTGGTATTCAGTCCCTGTACAATCATATCCGGAAAAAGGGTGAGAACATGAAAATTCATCCGTCCATCAATCCTTTCAGCAAATGTACCAAAATGATGCCTTCCTCTGTGTCCACATCCAGGATACATTCTTTGATCGCCGGAAGCAGAACAGTGCCGCCATCTTGTGTGTGAACCTCATAAACATCATTGGCTCCCGTTTTGATAACGTCGCGGAGGACTCCGATGGTAACGCCGCTGTCATCCACGATCGTCAGCCCGATCAGATCTGCGACATAGTATTCATCCTCTTCCAAAGCTACCGCATTTTCTCTCGTTACCTTCAGTGGACATCGTTTATATTTCTCCACATCATTAATATCGTCCAGACCCTCAAACTTTACAAAAACGAACTGTTTAAAAAACTTGCAGTACTCTACTTTCATCTCGAGCAGTTCGCTCCCGGTATCGAGTATGACATCGTCAAGATCCAGAAAGCGCTGTTTATCATCCGTGGTCGGAAAGACTTTTACTTCTCCTTTCAGCCCGTGTGTTCCCGTGATAATTCCTACCTGTAATAAATCTTTCATGTTCCACTCCTATAAAAAAAGAACCGCTGCAAAAACAATTTACCGATAAGCATCTCCGTAAATTCCTGTTTGCAACAGCCCCTTTTATGCCTGTTACTGAGCGATATCCACTATCACTTTCTTATCTCCTCTGGAAGCAGCCGCTTTTACTACAGTACGCATCGCCCTGGCAATACGTCCCTGTTTTCCGATCACTTTTCCCATATCTTCCGGAGCTACATGGAGCTCCAGTATAATGGAATGCTCGGTCTCTTTTTCTGTAACGACAACTTCTTCCGGATGATCGACCAGAGATACTGCAATTACTTTTACTAAATCTTTCATTACACAACCCCTCAGTTATTATTTCTCAATGCCGGCATTCTTCAGTAATCTTGCAACAGTGTCTGTAGGCTGCGCACCCTTGCCAAGCCATTCTTTTGCTGCTTCCTCATCGAATCTGACCTCAGCCGGATCCTGATTCGGATCGTAAAAGCCAATCTCAGCGATATTTCTTCCATCTCTTGGGGATCTTGCGTCAGCAACAACAACTCTATAAATAGGATGTTTCTTCTTACCCATTCTCTTTAATCTCATTTTTACTGCCATTTGTTTCACCTCTTTCATCTTTCATTCATCTATATGGAACCGGATGAATCCGGTATCCTTCCTCATCATCCTCACAGACCTGGCCTCTCCCACATCCCGGATATCGCGCCAGAAAAGCTGTCTGTCAGAGCGCGATGGAATCATATTGAACCTATCCATCCACACTAAAACGGGAGTTTCATGCCGCCCATATTAAACCCGCCTCTTCTCCGGCCGCCTTTGCCGGTCATCCCATTCATCTGTTTCATCATCTTACGAGTCTGTTCAAACTGCTTACAGAGCTGATTGACATCCTGCAGCTTCACACCGGCACCGTTGGCAATCCTCTTCTTGCGGGAAGGGTTTAAAATGTTCGGATTCGCTCGTTCTTCCGGCGTCATGGAATAGATGATCGCCTCGATGCGATCCATGGCGGAATCGTCAATATCCACATTCTTCATCTGACTGCCCATGCCCGGAATCATCGAAAGCAGATCGGCTATGACTAACATATTCTTAATCTGCTACATCTGACTAAGGATATCATCAAAACAAAACTCCGCCTTCCGGAGTTTCTTCTCCATCTCCCTGGCTTCTTCCTCATCCACAGCTGTCTGTGCTTTTTCAATGAGCGTGAGCACATCGCCCATGCCCAAAATGCGGCTGGTCATCCTGTCTGGGTAAAACTGCTGCAGATTCTCCAGCTTCTCACCCATACCGACGTAAAGAATCGGCTTTCCAGTCACAGCACGAATGGAGAGAGCCGCGCCGCCTCTGGTATCGCCGTCCAGCTTCGTCAAAATCACTCCATCGATACCAACCTTATCCTCAAAGGTCTTGGCTACATTGACCGCATCCTGCCCCGTCATGGCATCAACCACCAGGACGGTCTGGGTCACATCCACATTCTCCTTGATATGCTGGAGTTCCTCCATCATGGACTCATCCACATGAAGTCGGCCCGCTGTATCCAAGATCACGATATTCCGACCATTTTCCCTCGCATATTCAATCGATGCTCTGGCAATCTCTACCGGATCCTTTTTCTCTCCCATGGAAAATACCGGCACGCCCTGTTTCTGTCCATTGATCTCCAACTGTTTGATGGCCGCTGGACGATAGACGTCACAAGCTACGAGCAATGGCTTCTTGCCCTTCTTCTTGAACTGTCCGGCAATCTTTGCCGCCGTCGTCGTCTTACCAGCACCCTGAAGACCCGCCATAAGGTACACCGTAATCTCATTGCCCGGAAGAATCACAAGCTCCGTCGTCTCGGAGCCCATAAGCGTTTCCATCTCTTCCTTCACAATCTTAATCACCATCTGCCCCGGGTTTAATCCGGTAAGGACGTCCTGCCCGATGGCCCGGTCAGTTACTGTCTTGATAAAATCCTTCACCACGCGGAAATTAACATCCGCTTCGAGCAAGGCTCGCTTAACCTCTTTCATCGCTTCCTTGACGTCATTCTCCGTCAATCGGCCTTTGCTTCTCAGATTCTTGAAAATATTCTGTAATTTATCGGTAAGGCTTTCAAATGCCAAAACAGCCTCCTCATTAAAACTGATCCAGAATCTCACTCGATAAGCTCTTGATATCCGCAATCCGTGACTGCAATATATCCTCGTCCTCACAAACCGAGAGTTCTTCTGCATATTGATGTATGGTAGCTACCATTTTTTTAATTGTAAGAAAATGTTCTACCAGATGAAGTCTCTGTTCATAATCCGCCAGAATCTTATCACATCTTCGGATCATATCATGTACGCCCTGTCTGCTGATTCCGCGAATCTGGGCGATCTCCGAAGCTGAAAGATCATCCTGAATATATTCTCCATAGACCTCTTTCTGATTCTCTGTCAATAACTCTCCATAAAAGTCAAAAAGCAAAGCTTTTTCTACGATCTTATCCACTTTACTTATCCACCTTATCCCATCCGCATCCTCTCATGTAAAGCGTTTTTACTTTACAAGAGGTGATTATAGGGGAAACGAGTGCTTTTGTCAAGTATTTTTACTTGCTTATGTAAAAATATTTCGAAGAGTTTTGGTTACTTTTTTCATTTACTCCTCCCCTGTATTTACCATTGCGTGAACAATGGCGCACCTGGCATATTTTTTAGCGGTGAAGTGAAAATCTAAATTCCACTCCACTCATATTTTTTGGCGTATTCTTTTCATGAAAACGAAAAAAAATGCTTGCATTATACGAAAAGAGATGCTATAATGATCATCGTTGGTGAGAAAAAGATAGAATTCACCAGAATGCAGACGTGGCGGAATTGGCATACGCGCTAGACTAAGGATCTAGTCCGGGTTAACTGGGTACGGGTTCAAGTCCCGTCGTCTGCATTATTTTTTTGTCTTATCTGAGCTTTCTCACCTAATAATAAAGTTTTGTCGACTTTAGTAAGACGTAAAGAAGGGAGAGACATGTAGCCTGTAATAACGGAATCGCCTCAGACAGGGAGAGTCCATATCTGGGATAATGTCAAATGCTTTTTGATGCTTTCTGTAGTGATCGGACATTTCGCGAACCAGTTTACAGAGGATTCTCTTTTCTTGAGAAGTATATCCCTTTTCATATATTCCTATCATATGCCTTTATTTATATTTATTGCCGGTCTGCTGCAAAAAAAATGGACGAATAAGAATCCGTTCCGTTGGAGCAAGCCGGTTTATTATATTCTTCTGGGGTATCTGCTTAAGACAGGTATTTTTTTAATCAAGGTCATATTTCACAGACCAGCCCGGTTTCTGTTGTTTGAAGATACAGGGATTCCATGGTATATGTTTGCCATGGCGGCGTTTGTGGTCATTACCTACGCCGTCCGGAATGTGAACTGGAAGGTTTTCCTGCCAATGACCGTGATTCTGGCGCTCATGACGGGATATGTGAATGAGATTGGAAGTTTTTTATATCTTTCCAGAATCATAGTGTTCTTTCCATTTTATTATGCCGGATATCTGCTGGAACCGGATGCGGTGATCCGATTTACCCGCCGCAAGGCGGTACGAATCGGCTCCGTTGGAGTGATTATGAGTGCCTTGTTAATCTGTTTTGGATGGATTGAAAAGGTGAATTCCTATATCCGTATGTTCACGGGAAGAAATGCCTACGATTTCATTCATATAGACGATTGTGGTTTCGAGGACCGTCTTCTTTGTTATGTAGTTTCGACCTTGATGTGTATTGCGATCATAAGTCTGATGCCGAATAAGAGTCTGCCGATAGCAGGGAGGGTCGGGAGAAACACCCTGCAGATTTATTATTGGCACAGACAGGTGCTCTATATCCTGATGTATTCCGGATTATCCCACGCGGTGCGGGCGTTTTGTGGCGCAGCATGGATTCCTGTATATCTGGGCATTGCTGTCGCCCTCACATATGTACTTTCAATAGACTGCTTTGGCAAGCCGTTGTCCATGGTACAGAAATGGCAAAAAAAGATTGGCGAAGCTATTTTTGCAAGACGCCGCCATCATCGACACCTGGCAGGAGTGCATTGATCATTCGTTTGTGATTAGAGGAGATATGATATGAGGTATAATATTCCTGATAGAGTACTAAAAGACATTATTTTATTTGCTAAAAAACGTCATATTGAAAAAGTTATCCTTTTTGGATCCAGAGCAAGAGGAGATCATGCGGAAAGAAGCGACATAGATATCGCCGTCTACGGAGAGGATTTTGATGCTTTTTATTGGGATATCAAAGAAAACGCGCACTCCCTTTTGATGTTCGATATTATTAATATGGAAAAAAAGTTTCTGATGAGCTCCGGGAAGTAATAATGAAAGAGGGGATTACTATTTATGAAAAAGATTGACAATTTTTCAAATTGCCTGCAAGTACTGAAAAGAGCAGACTTTGAGATGGCAGATCGCGATGAGATATACCGAACGGGAATTCTTGGACAGTTTAACTTGACATTTGAATTTGCGTGGAAGGCGTTACAGGAAGTACTCCGGCTACATGGTGCGGAAGGTGCCGTAACAGACTCTCCAAGAGAAATCATGCAAATAGGCTTTAAGTTTGGATTTTTGGATGACGCGGCCGTATGGCTTACCATGTTGAAAAAACGTAATACTTTAGTGCATATTTATGATGAAGAGGAAGTCGATGAAATGTTACTTTTAATTCGCGATAGTTTTTTACCTGCCTTTGAAAAACTTGAAAAAACATTAAAGATAAAATGGAAAGAGGCAGAAGATGAGCTTTGACGCTTCACTGCATGTTTCTTGCCAGAGACAATTTCATCAACACTAAAAAACAAAAAGCTGCTGTGGAAAATGATATTTCACGGCAGCTTTTTGTATTATTCTCTGTCCTGACGTATTCTCCCATACATGGTGAGCATGTAGATTCCAGATATGCCCACGAGATCATAAATAATTCTCGAAAACATGCTGGATTCCCCAAAAATCGCGGATACAAGGTTAAATTGGAAGAGCCCGATCAATCCCCATACAATCGCTCCGATGATCGAGAGAGTCAGAGCGATATAATCAATACATTTCATAAATGATTCTCCTTTCTGTCGTTTACAGTATATCCCGATAACAACTGTTTCATTCCTGCTTTTATGGATACTACGGACTTCTTTCGTGTTTTGCGCTTTCCCGAATCGATACGTCGCCTCGATCGACGTTATATTATGTCATCTGCATAGAAAAAAGAAATGAGCAGATAATAGAATATAACAAACGAAAGGAGTAATCACATGAAGGGATTGAAAAAACATTTCATCATTTTTTTATTTGCGCTGTCAGCGGTTTTTGCTTTTACGGCCTGTGAAAACAGCGCGTCAAACGAAAACGGTTCCGCGGTAGCAGATGCAGAAAACAGTGGACAGTCCTGGCTGTCTCCAGGGAAATTTGGATCAACAGATAATACGATATCTAACAAGAGCACCACCACGACAGGGGAAAGTACCGAACAGCAAAATGCTGACGAGATGTGGAATACTGAAAACGATACTAATGAAAATGCGGAAAATGATACGACGGACACCGGAGAAAATACGGATACCGATGCGGAAAATGAATCAAATGATGCAGAAAACGGAGTTGAGGACGTCGTGGATGATGCAGAAAATATCGTCGATGATATCGCTGACGGAATCGGTGACGCGATTAATAATCTGGGCGGCGGTTCCTTTGATCGTTATGATGATGCCAAAGAATATCTTCTCACCAAATTGCAAAAGGATAACGCGGCAGCACATTACGAGCTCCGGGAGGAAACAGAAGACCTTACAGCCTATAACAGCAATGATTCTGGAGCGGAAGGTTATAAATTTTCTGTGTATGAGACGGATGGAAATGAGAAAATCGGCATATATTATGTAGATAAGGATACCGGAAAAATATATCGCTATATGGGAAAAAGTTCAATAGAAGCGTACTAATGCTTGCTGCTTTTTCTTATTTTTCGGCAAAAATTTTACGGCAAAAAAGAAGAGAAATATCATCCTGGGACATGCAGACCGCATGTTCTGGGATTTGCAGCCATTAGAAGAAATAAAT
>JAJQDO010000017.1:0-1230 GCA_021202175.1 Clostridiales bacterium
CCGAACAGATCCAATTTCTCAATTTAACTGTTTTAGCTCGTTCATTTTTATTCAGCTACGGATTATTTCCATAATTCTATCATTTTCGCCCGCTCATGAGTTATCCCCTACCCCATAAATAGTAACTCAATTTTCCCAAAATATCACTGAGATTCCCGTCCAGCCCATAAGACTTATCCTGAATATCCCCGGTGATATAAATCTCGCCAAGATTGATGGTAATATACGTTGCATTCGGTTCACTGGCAGTCAGCCGCATCAACGGGGCTTTGATTAACTGGTTCCTTGCTCCAATACCGCATCTGCTGTTTGCTGCCACTGTTCCTCTCTGGAAATGGTGGCTTTTCCATCTCCTTCCTGTTCACCATAAAATCCGAACCAGGCATGATTGCCGCCAATGATACAAACTTCCGTGTAATCTTCAGGCATATATTGTCGTCCTTCTTCCAACTTCTCCATGCTTAAAACCTGATCCTCGCTTCCGTAGATGGAAAGCACCTGAAACTCATCCGCATCCAGAGAAGTCGTAGAATAAGACGCTAATAAAATCAGCCCATCGAGACTCTCGAGATGTTCCGAGGCATATGACGCCGCCATCGCTCCTCCCAGAGAATGCCCGGACAGATACCAATGCGCATACTCATAATCTTCCAAAATGCGATCCGCCCGGTTTATGCCAAAAATCGCCAAATTATAGGGCATCTCCACCAGAAAGCAATCGATACCATTTTCTGCCAGATTCATCATCAACGGTGCATACGCTGTATACTCCACCTTGGCGCCGGGATAAAAGATACAGGCAATATCTGTTCCCTCCCCATCAAAATAGTATCCCTGTGCAATCACAGACACAACCACGGAATCCGTACTTTGCAGATATTGCTCTGATACCGTTTCATCTGCTCGATAATAGTCGCTGGCATACCAAATCAAAAGCACTCCCAATAGAAGGCACAGCTGAGCAAACAGATTTACGCCCTGTTCCAGCCAGTTGACCTTTTTATCGGCAGCATCCAGTCTGCTTCCTAACACTCCCATAACTATAAATCCCAAAATACTGAAAACGAAAAGCAAATTACAGGGAAATGTAGAAATATTCTTCCAGATAACGGCAAAATGTATCTTTTCGTGATTGATAACCAGCGATAAAATGATGAACAAAAATCCGGTCGGCATCAGATAGCGGAACTGACGAGTTAAAATTACAATATTTTTATGAGCAACTGCTAA
>JAJQDO010000017.1:1240-3050 GCA_021202175.1 Clostridiales bacterium
CAACTGCTACCAAAAATTTCCATAGGGCCTTCCCATAGCCAGCTAATATACACAAAATTCCACCGACGATAAAAAGCCCAGACTGAAACATCGTACCGATGAAAAGTAATGTCAGACAGAAACATAATACAGGCAGGGCATCCATGATTGCCATTCCCAAGGAAGCATCCAGGGGTATTTCCTTATTATTTTTATGTGGCTCTTTCTTTAGCATCAGTTACACCTCACAAACACTCTAATTTTTCTCCAAGCAAATCAATCGTAGAATGTACAACTTTACCAGTGTTGACAACTCGAATATCAAAAGGACTTTTACCAAATTTCAAACACCTACCACTGCAACGATGCCTTGTAAGTTTTGTAAAATATTTATAATTTGTATCTGGTGATTTTCTTCCAGTTCTCTAGAAATCCCATTTTTTTCAGCAATTCGGTTTGTGTTATTCCTTGTTGATTTTTGGCATGATTATCTATCAGGCGTGTCAGCCTTCGCTTTAACTCCTGAAAATCTTCTCTCGGCAATAAATACCTTAAAGTAATTATAACTGGTTCGTTTTAGCACATCTTCCGCATATTTACAATCCGCAATCAACAGACCTTTTTCATTTATCAGATTGTCTATCTGCTGCTCATATGTCAAAAAGCACTTTGCCATAAAACCACCACCTAATCACAGAAAAAAAGAGGAGCCCCCGCAGGTTCTCCTCCGGTCACAGGCCTCACAGGTGTCTGCAACGCATTCACTGGCTGTATAGTACTTGAAATCACTCGGAAAGTCAAGAGTTCTGCCAGATATTTTTAATATATGCGAATGCTCCGTTTTTATTCATAAATATTTCTCACTCTCTATTTTGAATTTTTAGATTGCAAATCCAAACATATTGTGTAAAATTAAGAATATCATTTTTCATTGGAGAAACATGTTCTTGATGGTACTTCATATGTTACAGCTGTGAAGGAAAAATGTAAACTAATATCAAATAACAAAAAGGAGAAATTCATAATGAAAATCGGTTCACATGTCAGCATGAGCGGAAAAGAAATGCTTCTGGCTTCTGCAAAAGAAGCAGTCTCTTATGGCGCAACGACATTTATGTTTTATACTGGTGCTCCACAAAACACACGTCGCAAATCTATAGAAGAATTGAATATTGAGGCGGCCTGGGAGTATATGAATGCAAACGATATCAGCGATATCGTGGTACATGCCCCATACATCATCAATCTGGCGAATACGGTAAAGCCGGAAACCTTTCAGCTTGGTGTGGAATTTCTGGCGAAAGAAATTAAACGCACGGAAGCATGCCGTAGTCAGATTCTGGTACTTCATCCCGGTTCCCATGTCGGTGCAGGGGAAGATGCCGGGATTGCACAGATTGTAAAAGGGCTAAATGAAGTCCTTACCAAAGATATGACCTGTAATATCGCCCTGGAGACCATGGCCGGAAAAGGTTCAGAGATTGGGCGTTCTTTTGAACAGCTTGCCCGCATTTATGACGGGGTGAACCACAACGACAAACTGCGGGTGTGTTTCGATACCTGTCATACCAATGATGCTGGTTACGATATTGCACATCATTTCGATGAAGTGATGGAGCAATTTGAACATCTGATTGGCAAAGACCAGATTGCTGTATTTCACATCAATGACAGTAAAAACCCATGCGGAGCGCATAAGGATCGCCATGAAAACCTTGGCTTCGGTTCCATCGGTTTCGATGCCCTGTCTTATGTCGTTCATCATCCAGATTTCGATAACATACCAAAGATTCTGGAATCTCCCTATGTGAAAGACCCGGACGACAAAAAG
>JAJQDO010000267.1 GCA_021202175.1 Clostridiales bacterium
TCTTCCCTGCTGATAGAGCTTTACATACCGAAATACTTCTTCACTCACGCGGCGTTGCTGCATCAGGGTTCCCCCCATTGTGCAATATCCCCCACTGCTGCCTCCCGTAGGAGTTTGGACCGTGTCTCAGTTCCAATGTGGCCGTTCATCCTCTCAGACCGGCTACTGATCGTCGCCTTGGTAGGCCGTTACCCTGCCAACCAGCTAATCAGACGCGGGCCCATCCTGTACCACCGGAGTTTTCCACGCGGGAGGATGCCCTCCCGTGCGCTTATGCGGTATTAGCAGCCGTTTCCGGCTGTTATCCCCCTGTACAGGGCAGGTTGCCCACGCGTTACTCACCCGTCCGCCACTGAGACGCCCCCGTCCGCCCCGAAGGGCTTCAAAGGACGCTCCGTTCGACTTGCATGTGTTAGGCACGCCGCCAGCGTTCATCCTGAGCCAGGATCAAACTCTCAGATAAAATAGTGAGCCTTCTGCTCCTCCCCGACCGGGCCAGGCTTTCTCCTGTCCCTCCGAAGGGTTCGCTTCGTCTCTTCTGATGTCCGTCCAGTTCCAGGACCTCACTGGTCCTTTTCCTGCTTTACTGCTGTTCTTGGTTTGAACTTGTTCGTCTCTCCAATGGACCCCTCCGCTGACATCTCCTGCTTCGGGACCCGAATGAAATTTAAAAAATTGAACGTTCAAGGTTGTTTTGTTATTCAGTTGTCAATATTCAGTCATATATATTCTGTCGTTTTAGCACGACAGCTTTTATATACTACCACATTGCCAAGTTCTTGTCAAGAAATTTCTTAACTTTTTTAACGAAATTTCTATTTTACAAAAAAAATTAAATATCTTATCCTACTTATCCTTCTTATTAGCATTACCGAATCAATGGCAAATAAATTACCATCTTCCTCTGATCTAATCAAAAAATGCAAAAGAATAATACGGAGAAGGAGGGATTTGAACCCTCGCACCGCGTAAACGGTCTATACCCTTAGCAGGGGCACCTCTTCAGCCACTTGAGTACTTCTCCATATGCCTAAATATAATAAAATATTTAATTCATTGTCGTTCCAAACGCACAATGCCTTATTATACTAACAAAAGACCTTGTCATTGTCAAGTCAAATTTTAAATTCTTCTCCACTCTTTTGCAGCTGTTTCATATAAATTATTTCCATTTTTATCAATCACAACAATAACTGGGAGATTTTCTATATACAGACGACGGATTGCTTCTGTTCCCAGGTCATCATAGGCAATTACTTCTGACGATTTTATACACTGTGAAAGTAAAGCACCGGCACCGCCGACAGCGGCAAAATATATCGCATGATTTCTTTTGATGGCTTTAATCACTTCCACGGAACGTTTTCCCTTTCCTACCATACCTTTTAAACCGGCATCCAGCATATCGGGAGTATACTTATCCATGCGGCTGCTGGTCGTAGGTCCTGCCGATCCAATCACCTGCCCGTCTCTCGCCGGACTTGGACCCAGATAGTATAATACATTTCCATTTAACTTTATCGGTAATTTTTCTCCTTTTTTCATTGTTTCATACATTCTTTTATGTGCAGCATCCCTGGCTGTGTATATTGTTCCTGTTAAATATACATAATCTCCTGCTCTTAATTCATCGATCTCATTTTCCGATAACGGTACTTTAACTATTCTATTCATATTTTCCCCTCTACAACATAATATCATTCATTTTAATTTTTCATCCCGCTACATAATAGTTAGTGATGCAATGAGTGGTAAGAAAATAAATATTTAAATTGCACTCAATTCTTTATATCATAATGTCCGTGTGACATGCCGGTTTACATGGCAGCACATATTAACTGCAAGAGGCAAGCCGGCTATATGTGTAGCATATGTATTAATATTTACTGCCAGAGCTGTCACAGTCCCTCCAAGCCCTGCTGGTCCTATGCCAAGCCTGTTAATTTTTTCAAGAAGTTCTACTTCCATATCTTTTACATAAGGTATATCCGAGTGTAAACCAGCTTTCCTTGTAAGTGCCTGCTTCGCAAGCAGTGCTGCTTTCTCAAATGTACCACCGATTCCAACGCCTACAACAACCGGCGGACAGGCATTCGGTCCTGCTTCTTCCACAGCCTCTATGATTTTATCTTTTGCGCCTTCTATACCATCTGCCGGTTTCAACATATAGACTCGACTCATATTTTCACTCCCAAAACCTTTAGGAGCTACCGTCAGAATAATCTGATCTCCTGGCACAATATCATAGTGAATCACGGCAGGCGTGTTATCCTTAGTATTTTCTCTGAAAAATGGATCCTTTACCACAGATTTCCTTAAATATCCTTCTGTATATCCTTGCCTTACTCCTTCATTAATCGCATCAGTTAGAGACCCTCCTTCTATTTTTACGTCCTGTCCGACAGAAGCAAACACAACTGCCATTCCTGTATCCTGACAGATTGGAATCTGATGATTACCTGCTATAACCAGATTTTCTTTCAACTGACCAAGAATCTGATTTCCCAATGGACTCTGCTCCTCCTTTTGGGCCAGATTCAATGCTTCTTTCATATCATCAGCCAGATAATAATTTGCTTCTATACACATTTCCTTGATATTATTTGTAATGCTATCTACATGAATCGTCTTCATTTTCCACACTCCCTTCATTATTACATCCAAATCATACAGTCTTTGACGAAATGACATATATATGATATTAAAGAATTCCCCGACATTCTTGCAGAAGTGTTCGAATCAGCTTTAGATGAAATGATTCAAAGCCGTACACCAATCTGCATCCTGCCGGGGAAAATATCATGCAACAGTATGATTCATATTTTTAAACATAAACGAAATATTTATACTTCTGAATTATCGTCCTGCGTGTTCAACAAAATATTCTCTTCTGTATCATTTTCCTGAACATTCATCAAAATGTCTTCTTCCGTAAAACTTTCTTTCGTCTCATCTTCTGGTTCTGTTGTCTTTATTTTAGTAATGTCAGCTATCCTGAAAGCACTTTCTGAATCAATGTTCATTTATTTAACTCCGGATGTATTTCTT
>JAJQDO010000357.1 GCA_021202175.1 Clostridiales bacterium
TGCATCGGAAGGCACGAGACACTTATTGACGTCATAGCCTGACAAATTTTACTCATTACGCTCACTTTAAATGGACCGGACCGCGCCAAAGGCATCCAGAATATGAGAAATATCACATTCCTGCTGATAGGTGGCACCTTCTTGTAAATTTTTACAAAGAATCGACAGCAGAACATCAGCATCTAAACCGACTTGTCGGAACTCCGCCCTTAATTCTTCCATCTCCGTATCCCCAAAATCTTTCTGGAAACATTTACCCGTCCAGATGGAATACAAAAGCGAGGAATAAAAATAGATATCATTCATGATAAAATCTTTGGAAAACCGGCTGGGCCTGCGCACATAACAATAATCCTCAAACTTTTCCAGATCAAACATGTCCGGCTGGAATCCTCTTTCAATCGACAGGGATGGAACCTCCTGCCACTCGATTTCATCACTGTTCATCCAACCTGGCGCGTGAAAAACTCCCATATAAGCAGCTGCATTCTTTTTGAAGTTGCTGCTCTTTTTATTGCGGTTCATATCATCAAAAAGCACGCGGTCAACCATAATATAACGACAATATCCATTTTTATCGTAGCCCAGGTCCTTCTCCTTCTGATTTTTCAGCAGCTGCCTGCCGACGCAGGCCGAAAACCACCATTTCTGAGACGCCGGAATCTCGTAAACGGAGTCATATTTTCTGCAAAGATCTTCCTCAATCTCATACCCTTTTTTCTTTAGCTCTTTGGTGACAGATTCGATCATCATCCAGATCTTCTGACTGTCCGCCACGGAATCGGCCTTATATTTGGCGATCATTCCGATGATGATCTCTGCCGGGGTAATCCCCAGCGGTTCCATCTGTGCTTTTGCCAGAAGCTTCTGAATGGATTCCAGACTCGGCTGCAGAGCGATACAGAAACGCAGCAGCCACTCTCTTGTCACCACGGCTTTTCCCGCCTTTACCTTGGAAAACTGTGCCTCATAATGCAGGCAGCCGATGTCGCGCAAAAACCAGGTCGCCTTTTCATAATAGCCGTATTCCTCCTCTATGACCTCTTCCAGACACTGTCCGAAACGTTTGGCTCCGTCACGAAACTCCTCCCGATAAGTGCGCACCAAATCATAAAACTGATCCAGTGAGCGGGCTTCGGAAAGCATGACCCACAAATCCGTCGTGGCAAGACTGCGCCGTTCCGGTTCCATCGGCTCCGTCAATATCTCCTCAATCTCTGCTTTCACATTTTCCATCTCGTCAATAGAAAACAGGCCGCCGATGAGAGCGATCCAGAGAGCATCCTCAATATTCTTACAGTAGAGCCCATACCCCATATATCGTTCCAGCAAGATATAATTAATCTCCTCAAGCGACATCCCAAAGGCCATGCCAAGAGTAATATAGATCTCTCTCGAGGATGGCATGGAACCCTTTAACCAGGTACCGATGGTCTGTCTCGTTACCGGAACATACCGCGCGACGCCTTCTCCCTTTTTTTCCACCCTGTGAAACACTTTTTTGGCCAGAGAGGTATTGCTGTAGTCAAACTGATCCATCTTTTCTTCCAGAAACCGAGAAAAGGGTGGCTTATTCTCCTGTGCCCCGGATAATCTTTTTTCAATCTCTTCCAGAAAACGATCCGCATTATCCTGTGTCTTCAATTAATCCTCCCCCTTTTCCATGCTCTCCCTGACGATATTGATTACCTGTATTGCTACTGCAAGGATTCCCATCAGGACAAAATACGTCAGCCGAATCCTTTGAGAAAGGAACAATGCGGCGACAAATTGTATCAGGTATCCTTCCAGAAGCGTCATTCCTATATTCTTCCAAAAAGAATACTGATTCTTTTTATGCAGTGTCAGATAATAATAATTCAGTGTAAACAACACCCACATGCCGATCATACCCACAGCGATCTTCCAGTGACCGATAATCAAAGTGTAACTGCATACATACATCACACAGCCCGTCAGAAACCCCTGAGGATATCCTACCAGAAGAGAATCCCAGAAATTCCCCTTCTCTTCCTCGTCATCGAAATCATCGTCCACCGGTTTGACTGCGGCTTGTTCCTCAACCAAAACAACATTCGCTTCTGTTTCTACATTTTCCGGCAGGTGTTTCTTTTGCCGTCGATCATATTCTCTTTTTAAAATGCTTTCTACTTCCCCGGGGGCGTATTTCAACAGAAGCTGTTCCACATAACAAGCCGTCTCCAGCTGACCATCGTCAAAATTCCCGGCCTCGCTCTGGAGCTGCCGGACGAAATCTCCTAAAATGTCCTCCCACTGGTCTTTCCTGTCTAACCGGGCAATCAGAGCATCAAAGATCTCATAATTCTTTTTTTGAAAAAGGTTTTGATTCAGAAGCCCGATTCCCCTGCGGATTATCAGATCCTTCATGTCTGAAGGAATCTCCGTCTTCTCCAGGATGGCGATGTATTCTTCCATATCTTCAAAGGAGTGCATATGATCCTCGAAAATATCCTGCTGCCAGGCGTCTTCCTTTTCTACGTCCCGAAGGAGCAGGAGTGCATAGATGATTTCATTCTCCTCTCTGATGCGGTTCAGCAATCCGTCAAATTGTTCTTTGTTCTTCTCGTAACAGTCGCACAGCATCCTGTTCAGCTCATCACAGACCGCATCCCCGGTGCGTTTTGTAAATCCTTCCAAAAGCGCCTTTACATATTGGTCCTTTTGTTTTTGTGACAAGCTCTCCTGGTGTAACCAGGCGAGCAGACTGTCGGCAGTCTCCCTCAGTGCCGGTTCCGCGGAAGCCCAATACAATAATTCCCGGATGTCCGGCAGCAAATCCTCTATGTTTAAAGCACTCATGCCATTTTTCTGGCAGAATGTATAAAACAGCCATTCCAGTTTCTTTGGTTCGTTCCCGCCACGCCGGTCTCCTGCCAGGTACTGTTCCGCTTCTGACAGAAAAGCTTCATACAAACCCTCTTTTTGTACCAACAGCTTTGCCAGGTGATAGAAAAAGTATTCTTCCATCTTCGACGTAAGAGGCGCGAAAGCCTAATCCGAAAACGTATCGAGATTCAGGCTATTC
>JAJQDO010000306.1 GCA_021202175.1 Clostridiales bacterium
CCTTAAGACCAAGTCCTGTGATCTCACGAACAACCTTGATGACTTTAACCTTCTGAGCGCCGATCTCTGTCAGCTCAACATCGAATTCCGTCTTCTCTTCTACTTCTTCTGCCGGGCCAGCTGCCGCAACTACAACACCTGCTGCTGCGGATACGCCAAATTCTTCTTCACAAGCTTTCACTAATTCATTTAACTCTAATACAGATAACCCTTTAATAACTTCAATAATCTCCTGAGTTGTCATTTTATTTTCCTCCATTAAATTAATAATTGATAAACCCGGACGACTTCCATCCGCGGTCATGGTTCGTATAAGATTCGTAAATTATTCTGCTGCTGCTTCTGCTGCCTCAGCCGGTTGGGCTGTCTCGCCGTCTTTTTCCGCGATCT
Organism: Clostridiales bacterium; assembly: GCA_021202175.1. Taxonomy (GTDB): domain Bacteria; phylum Bacillota; class Clostridia; order Lachnospirales; family Lachnospiraceae; genus Anaerobutyricum. Next base: position 391 of record JAJQDO010000306.1, read on the forward strand.
GTTTGATCACACGGGCAAAATTCGCAATCGGGGACTGAATGCTTCCCAAAAACTTCGCGAGAAGCTCTTCTCTTGACGGAATCGTTGCGATGGTCTCAATCCCCTTGTCGTCGTAGTATGTTCCCTCAACGACTCCACATTTTAACTTGCAGACTTTTGCTTTTTTCGAAAATGTGGAAATGGTTCTTGCAGCAAGCGTTGCATCATCTTTGGAAATCGCGAATGCATTCGTTCCTTCCAGATCTTTTACGATGCTTTCAAACTCGGTTCCTTCAACAGCGCGTTTAACCATCGTGTTTTTGTATACCTTATAAAAAACACCTGCTTCACGACACTGTTTACGAAGCTCTGTCACATCAGCAACAGTAATCCCGCGATAGTCGACAACTACCAGGGACTTCGCTCCGTCTAACTGCGCTTTAATCTCTTCAACAATCGGTTGTTTCAATTCAAGATTAGCCATTCTTCTGGTGCACCTCCTTAAATAATTATGTGTACCGCCGCGACTCTTATGAATATCCTTATTATTATAGAAGAAACACTCTCGCAAATCGATTGATGCAATCTTTAAGAGAGCAGGAGTTGTTCAAAACATGCGTAAACAGCAAGAATCCTTGTTCCACAAAAATAATAAAAGGATATCCTTATTATACCAGGATACATAATATTCTGATATAGTAAAAAACTCTCTGTCCAAAGACAGAGAGCGAGAAATATTCAATCATATGAATATAAATCCCTCGGCAGGCGCTGTCGCTTTATACCGGATGGTACCTGCTGTCTTCGGCGTTCATACTAAGCTATGTTATCACCAAGATCGAGAGATGTCAATAGAATTAATTTCATAATATCTATTTTATCAGTAAAATCATCTGTTATTTCTGATATCATTCACAGCAAACCTGGCATTTACCCTCAGGTGATGTCCCAACACTTCAGGGGACCAGATTTATATTATTTAAATCCGAAATACTTATCTACCCCATTGACAATACCTTTCGCAATCTTTTTCTGATAACTGCTGGAATTCAGCTGTCGATCTTCTGTAGGATTGGACATAAATCCACATTCCAGAATCACTGTGGGAATCTTCGCCCAGTTGATTGTCGTGTAATAATTGGAACGAATCGTCCCGTGGCTCTTCTTCCCGGTAGCCTTTGAAACAGAAGAAAGAAGTTTGCTTCCCAACTTACAGGATTTGTTATAAATCTTTTTCCCCACGTATTTTGAACTGGCCGGCACACAGACCAGCGGTCCCGTTGCGCTGCTGGAACTCGATGCATTACAATGTATACAAATATGTAAATCCGCCCCGCTTTTATTCGCTTTTTTCGTCCGCTGTTGATTCGAAAGCGGACAGTTATTGGTTGTTCGAAGCATGATCACATTATATCCCGCTTTCTCCAAAGCTTTTTTCGTCGCCTTGGCAATCGCCAGATTGGTCTTATATTCGGGAATATGGGTACTGACTCCTGTCGTTCCGGACGTCAGCTTCGCCTTTGTCGCGGAAGACCCTGGCGCCAGCTTCTCTTTCGATGATATGCCGCTCTTTTGATGGCCTGCCGCGATAAATATCGTTTTTTTACTTCTTTTTTTCTTTATGCTCAATGTTTTCTTCGCAGATGAGGATGACTGTACCGAAGTCGAGGCGGCATCTGCTGTCACCTTACCTGCTACCAATGCCGGGAAAAGGCAAGCGAACAAAATGATCATAAACATGACCTTATATTTCTTCATACTCTCCTCCTATATTAAAAAATGCGCTATAATGTAACCTCTCGCCAAACGCGGCCGCATAAGCAAAAAACAGGCGAGAGCGAATCTGCCCGTGATACACAGATACGCTCTCGCCCGCCTGAAAATCAAAACTTTGCCGGGTTAAGCTTAACACCAGGACCCATGGTGGAAGAAATGGTAGCACTTCTGATATACTGCCCTTTTGCAGCCGCTGGTTTCGCCTTAATAATAGCATCTATTAATGTCTGGAAGTTTTCGGTCAACTGTTCCTCTGTAAAAGAAACCTTGCCGATTGGCACGTGAACAATGTTTGTTTTATCCAGCCTGTACTCAATCTTACCAGCTTTCAATTCCTGAACCGTTTTCGCCACATCCATGGTTACAGTTCCGGCTTTCGGGTTTGGCATCAGTCCTTTCGGTCCAAGAATACGTCCAAGGCGTCCGACAACACTCATCATGTTCGGTGTCGCGACAACCTTATCGAAGTCAAGCCAGCCTTCTTTCTGAATCTTCGGAACCAGTTCTTCTGCTCCTACGAATTCTGCACCTGCTGCTAAGGCTTCTTCTGCCTTGTCCCCTTTTGCAAAAACAAGGACGCGAACTTTTTTACCTGTTCCATGAGGAAGAACTACGGCGCCACGAATCTGCTGGTCTGCGTGACGTCCATCAAGACCCATTTTCAAATGAGCTTCGACTGTCTCATCAAATTTTGCACTGGCAGCTTTTTTTACGATGGCAATAGCTTCCGGTGTCTCATATAAAGTGGTTTTATCTCTGAGCTTTGCAGCTTCCTGATATCTTTTACCTTTTTTCATTTTAAAATAACCTCCTGTGGTATTATCGGGAGCGACCCTCCCACTTCTTCAAATCCTGCAATATCCTGATCAGTCTTCTACTGTGATGCCCATGCTTCTCGCAGTCCCTGCGATCATGCTCATCGCCGCTTCAATACTGGCTGCATTTAAATCCGGCATCTTCGTCTCAGCGATTTCTCTGATCTTATCTTTGGAAATCGATGCAACCTTCACCTTATTCGGAACGCCGGAACCAGATTTGATGTTGCAGGCTTTCTTCAGCAGCACTGCTGCCGGTGGAGTCTTTGTGATAAAACTGAATGTTCTGTCCTGATATACTGTGATCACAACCGGAATGATCAAATCGCCTTTATCTGCTGTTCTGGCGTTGAACTCTTTTGTGAACTGCACAATATTTACTCCATGCTGACCTAAGGCCGGGCCTACAGGCGGAGCAGGAGTTGCCTTGCCTGCCGGAATCTGTAATTTAATATAACCTGTTACTTTTTTTGCCATGATGGTTAACCTCCTATTGTGGTAATTGCGGGAATCTCCCTCCCACCGTCTTATTCAGACCTTTTACAATTTTTTCACGTCTAAAAATCCTATCTCTACAGAAGTTTCACGACCAAACATATCCACCTCAATGGTAACAGTCTGTTTGTTCATGTTAATGTCCTTGACAACACTGACCCGGCCTTCCCAGGCTCCGGATACTACCTCGACCAGATCACCGACTTCCACATCAATCTGAACTTCTTCTTCTGTCTCAGTGATTCCGAGCTTTTTCATCTCGTCCATCGACAACGGAATCGGTTCGGATCCCGGACCGACAAATCCTGTGACACCCCTGGTGTTACGGATAACGTACCAGGTATCATCGTTCATGACCATATTAACAAGGACATAACTGGGAAACATCTTCTTGGAAACATTTTTTTTGACGCCGCCCTTCATCTCTACAACTTCCTGAAGGGGAACTCTGACTTCAAAAATCTGATCCTGCAGCTTTCTGTTTTCAATCGTCTTTTCAATATTCGCCTTAACCTTATTTTCGTAGCCCGAGTAAGTATGGACTACGTACCAGTTCAGTTCTGACATATACTCACCTTAACCTTTATACTAGATAAGAAAATTAATCCCATACTGAATAATCATATCCAAGGTAGCAATAATGATTCCGAGAATGATAGATACAACTGCAACAGTTACCGTCTCACGAGTCAGCGTATCCCTGTCGGGCCAGCTGATCTTTTTGAATTCGGACTGAAGACCATGGAACCAGTTGCTGGTTCCTGCTTTCTTTTTTTCATCGCTCATGTCATCACTCCCTATAACCGGTTCAACTATTTCGTCTCCTTATGAACAGTATGCTTTCTGCAGAACCTGCAATACTTTCTGGTTTCCAGTCTCTCAGGATGATTCTTCTTCTCCTTCGTCGTATTGTAGTTACGCTGTTTGCACTCTGTACATGCCAATGTGATTCTCACGCGCACAACTTCCACCTCCAATTATTTAATGTTGCGTTCTTAATTTTATATCCACATATTTTTAGACATAAAAAAAAGACCTATTCCATCGCTAGATTACTATATCATACCAAAAAGATATAGTCAATCTTTTTTCTCCGTTCATCAAGCAATTTGTTGATGATTTATTTCCATGTTTTGTTTTCCTGTTCACATCAAACCTGATATATCTGCCTGGTTACACCCCGATGCAATTAGAATACCATATTGATCCATTTCTCTCCACCCGTTTATTTTTGTTGTGCATAGCTTTGTCCACAAATCCACATTGTATTGTGGATAATGTGGATAACTTTTCTGTATTTTGTTGATAAGTCCAGTAAATAAAACCTATTGGACATTCCATCGTATCTTCTTGTTACTGTGGATAACTTTGCGAAATATCCATACTTATCAACAAATCTGACAATTTCTCTGACCGTTATTCATTATTTGATAATACCCTTTCTCATTTTAATTCAAAAACAATTCAAAAACAACAACTATTTCCTATTGACGAAACGAATCCTCGGTGATATTATATTCATACTCAACTCATTATATTGTATCTATGTTTATCAATATTACTATATATTGTGTTTTGTACATTTGACAAATTAAAGGAGATTTTAGTATGGAAAGACAGATTCAAAAGCGGAACGGCGAACTGGTACCTTTTGATTCTATTAAGATTCTAAACGCGATTCACAGAGCCAGCGTCGCCTCAAACGACAACCTGACTCCCGCAGACCTCTCCTATCTCACACAAAAGGTTTGCGATGCGGTAGAGGATGCGGAGATTCCTTCCATAGAACAGATACAAGATATAGTGGAAGCCATGCTCATTCGTTATGATTTTGCCTCCACAGCCAAGGCATACATTTTATATCGCGCAGATCATGCAAAAATTCGAAATTCGGAATTTGATCTGATGAACATATATAAGCGCCTGACATATTCCAGCGCGAAATCAGAAAATATCAAGAGAGAGAATGCGAACATCGACGGGGACACCGCTATGGGAACCATGTTGCGATATGGTTCAGAAGGTTCCAAGTATTTCATCGCTAATTATGTCCTGCCTAAGGATATCGGCGCCGCACATAATAACGGCGACATCCATATTCATGACATGGATTTTTATATGTTGACGGAAACCTGCTGCCAGATTGACCTGATTCGTCTTTTTAAGAACGGATTCTCTACCGGTCACGGCTATGTCCGCCAGCCGCAGTCGATCGGTACCTATGCGTCTCTCGCCTGTATCGTGATTCAGGCTAACCAGAACGAGATGCATGGAGGACAGAGTCTTCCGAACTTTGATTATGCCATGGCAGAAGGCGTGTCCAAGACTTATACCAAAGAATATTATAAGGCCATGCGTTCTTATGTGACAGCCCGGCTGGGTTACAGCAGGCAGAAAGCACAGGCTTTGGAAAAAGTTTTCAGAAATGCGCTTCCCTTCCTGATAAAGATGGGGCAGGAAGACGAAGTATTCTCTCATATCTGTCAGCTTCCTCTCGAGGATGAACTGAAAGAACATCTTTCGGATATGCATACATTTTCTGTCGATCAGGCGATGGAATATACAGAAGAGATGACCCACCAGGCCATGCAGGCGCTGATTCACAACCTGAACACGATGCATTCCAGAGCCGGCGCCCAGGTTCCTTTTTCTTCCATTAACTACGGGACGGACACTTCTCCGGAAGGGCGTATGGTTATTCGGAATCTTCTGGAATCTACCATGGAAGGTCTTGGTGCCGGAGAGACGCCGATTTTCCCAGTACAGATCTTTAAAGTAAAGGAAGGCGTAAATTATAATCCCGGAGATCCGAACTACGACATGTTCCAGCAAGCGATTGCCACATCAGCGAAACGACTGTTTCCTAATTTCAGCTTCATTGATGCGCCGTATAACCTTGCTTACTATAAAGAGGGGGATCCTAATACCGAGATCGCCTATATGGGATGCCGCACAAGAGTGATGGGCAATCACCACGATCCAAACCGCGAGGTCACTTTCGGCCGTGGCAATCTAAGCTTTACCTCCATTAACCTGCCACGTCTTGGAATCGAAGCCCATGGAGATCTTGATATTTTCTACCAGAAACTTGATGAACAGATGGATCTGGTCATCCGCCAGCTTCTCCATCGCTTCCAGATTCAGTCCGCTAAAAAGGTGCGCAATTATCCTTTCCTCATGGCGCAGGGCATCTGGATGGACTCAGAGAAGCTTTCCATGGACGACACAATCGGAGAGGTTCTGAAGCACGGCACCTTAAGTATCGGCTTTATCGGCTTGGCAGAAACACTGAAAGCTCTGATTGGCAAACACCATGGAGAGAGCGAGGAAGCGCAGGAACTGGGGCTTGCTATCATAGGACACATGCGGCGCAAGCTCGATGATGTCTCCAAAAAAATGAAGCTGAATTTTACGTTGCTTGCTACTCCTGCTGAGGGTTTAAGTGGACGTTTCGTTAAAATAGACCAAAAAAAATATGGCGTCATCGAGGGAGTTACGGATCGGGATTATTATACGAATTCTTTCCATATCCCAGTTTATTACCCGATAAAGGCTTACCGCAAGATTGAGCTGGAAGCGCCTTATCACGCTTTAACGAACGCCGGTCACATCAGCTACGTTGAGCTGGACGGGGATACCACTCAAAATCTCCCGGCCTTCGAAGCCATCATACGCTATATGAAGGAACAGGGGATTGGTTACGGTTCCATCAACCATCCGGTGGATAGGGATCCTGTCTGCGGCTATACCGGCATCATTGATGATGTATGTCCCCGCTGTGGACGTCGAGCCGGAGAATCCATTTCCATCGACAAACTGCGGGAACTCCAGAAAAAATATCCGGACGTCCCGCCGTTCAGAGAATAACCTGACAGGACAAAACCCACTCAGGAATAAAATAGTTTTACAAAAATAAGCCTCTTTAAAAAACAACGAATCATTGAACAGTTACGGATAAAAATGCAAAACAGGGAAAGAAGGGAGTTTACCGATGATCGATAAAAAAACAACGCAGGAAGTCACAGTAGGAAAAGATGTAGATTTTGACCGCATTCGGAGAATTACAGGCTATCTCGTAGGAACTCTGGATCGCTTCAACAATGCAAAAAAGGCAGAAGAACATGACCGCGTCAAACATGGCATCTAATCTGGAATTACGATTGAGCGGACTTGTGGAGGAATCCATCGTGGACGGACCCGGCCTGCGATTTGTTGTATTCGTCCAGGGTTGTCCTCACCACTGTAAGGGTTGCCATAATCCGCAGACACACTCTTTCACAGAAGGATATATCGAATCGGTTGACTATATCTTCCGCCAGTATCAGGAGAATCCGCTACTGGCGGGAATCACATTCACCGGCGGCGAACCCTTCTGTCAACCCGAGCCTCTGGCGGCTTTGGGACGCATGGTGCAGGCTGTCGGCGGACATGTTATGACTTACACCGGATATGTTTATGAGGATTTATTGGAAATGTCTAAAAATAATCCGGCTGTCAGCCATTTGCTCTCTGTAACGAACCAACTGGTAGACGGCCCTTATGTAGAAGACTTGCGGGTTTTGACATTGCCTTTTCGCGGAAGCAGCAATCAACGCATCATCACACTGCGCTGATAAGGCTCTTATCTTTTTATCCGGAAGGAAGCTTCTCCTTACCGTGCACTTTCTTGACTCATGGAAAGGGGTTTTTTATGGAAACCATTCGCATTAAATATTTTTCCGATCAGATTAAGAAGTTGACATACATAGAGAACAAATCTGACTGGATTGATCTGCGGGCTGCAGAAGATATCACTTTAAAAAAAGGCGATTTCGCACTGATTCCTCTCGGTGTCGCCATGGAACTCCCCAAAGGATATGAGGCTCATGTCGTTCCCCGCAGTTCTACCTTTAAGAACTTCGGCATCATCCAGACGAATCACATGGGCGTCATCGACGAATCTTACTGCGGGGACAATGATCAGTGGTTCATGCCGGTTTTTGCGGTTCGCGATACGGAGATTCATCTGAATGACCGGATTTGTCAGTTCCGCATCATGAAACACCAGCCCTCGCTTTATTTCAGAGAGACTTCCATGCTCTGCCATGAAGACCGTGGCGGACACGGAAGTACGGGAAAGGCATAACTTATGAATCACAGTGCTTTTTTTCAAAGAGATTTTCAATCGATACAAAAGACAACTCCGGGAATGAATCATCCTCATTCCCGGAGTTATTTTAACTTCTCTTCTCGGATACATCTGTTACAGGATAGGATCGATTCCTCCGTCCAATGGACATACCACAATGTCTTGCCAATCTTCTATCCAAGGCATTGTCCCCTTTGCGATCATATTCTCCCTTATGGCACCATAATATGCCCGGATTGTAAAAAACTACTGCCTTTTGTCAGGGAACCTGTCTGCTATTGCTGTGGAAAACCGATTAACCGCCCGGAGCAAGAATATTGTTTTGACTGCCGTATGTTTCGGAAGAGCTTTCAGCGAGGATTAGCTCTTTTCCTTTATGATGAGAAAATCCATCTCTCCATGATGGCCTTTAAATATGGAAACCGACGAATGCTCGCTCAGTTCTTTGCTCACAGCGCATATCAATGCCACAGAGACATCTTGCGGGGATGGCATATCGATGCCGTCGCCACTGCCCCCATTCACAACAACAAGCGCAAAAAAAGAGGATATAACCAGGCAGCTCTCCTTGCAAAAGAACTGGCCGCCCTGCTAAACCTCCCTTGTTATCCTGATCTGTTGCTCCGCATCGTAGATACGCTCCCACAAAAGCAGTTCAGTCCGCAGGCCCGATTGAATAATCTGCAGAATGTCTTCCGAATCAATCCCCGATACGGCAACGTAATTTCCAGTCATCCCCATATACTTCTCATTGATGACATCTACACCACCGGAGCTACCATGGAAATCTGCAGCCGTATCCTGCTCGATTCCGGTATACAAAAGGTATACGTATATTCTATATGTATCGGTATATCCAGAGATTGACCGGATACAGAATATAGAAACAATCTATATATTGCCTTCCGCCAGGAAATCCCGCAATGCCGTGTAACGTTTCTGTTCTGTCTCATTGCGTATCATCTGCTCTACCATGGACTGTCGACCGACGATCGCCACACAGCGTTGCGCCCTTGTAACAGCAGTATACAGCAGATTTCGATTACAGAGAATCGCCGGTCCTGTCAAAAGCGGGATCACCACTGCCGGATATTCGCTTCCCTGCGACTTATGTATGGTGATGGCGTAGGCCAGTTCCAATTCGTCGAGATTAGTAAACGGATATTCCACCTGTCGGTTTTCATCAAAAAGGACCGTTACTTTTTCTGTAAAAGTATTGATCTGTTTAATAACACCCAGGTCTCCGTTGAAAACACCCTGACCTTCTTCGACGGAAAAGCCTCTGTCATTCGTAATCTTCCACTCTATCTTATAATTATTTTTTATCTGCATGACTTTATCTCCCTCCCGGAAGATTCCCACATGCATCTCTCTTTCTTCTTTGTCTGGAGAAGCCGGATTCAAATAATATTGCAACACCTGATTCAGGTGTTCCACACCAAGTTCTCCTTTTCGCATCGGCGTCAGCACCTGGATATCAAAAGGACTGGTTCCCGTATACCCCGGAAGCCGATCCTTTACCAGATATACGATACCTGCCGTTACAGAACGAATATCCCCTCTTTCAAAAAAGAAAAAATCTCTGTTTTTATTATCAAGGGCAATCTGCTCTCCCTGGTTGATCTTATGAGCATTCACCACAATATGGCTGGACGCCTCCTGCCGATAAATCTTCGTCAGCCTCACCACTGGAAATACACCCGACTCGATAATATCTTTTAAAACATTTCCCGGCCCAACGCTTGGAAGCTGATTCGAATCTCCGACCAAAATCAGACGTGTTCCCGGCAAGACCGCTTTCAAAAGGGAGTACATCAGAGAGATGTCCACCATCGACATCTCATCCTGAATAATGACATCTGTCTCCAAAAAATTCTCCTCATATTTTTCAAAATGATAAGAATCTCCTTCTTCAATGCCGCCGGAAAGTTCCAAAAGACGGTGAATCGTCTTCGCCTCATAACCAGTGGCCTCTGTCATACGTTTCGCAGCCCGTCCCGTTGGCGCTGCCAGAACAATATCCATGTCTTCTGCTTCAAAACAACGGATCATGAGATTAATGGTAGTGGTTTTTCCAGTCCCCGGACCGCCCGTAACGACAAGCACCCCTTCTGTCAACGCCTGTTCTACCGCAGACTTCTGTTCTGTGTCCAGGGCAATCTCCGATTCTTCTTCCAAGTCTGCGATCAACTGACCCAATCTGGTTTTTTCCAATGGAAATCTCAAATCCAGATTCAGCAGCATGGCAGCAGTATTTCGCTCCATAAAATAATAGGTACTGAGATAAACGTGCTCTTCTTCTACAGTACGGATCATCATCTTTTTATCCAAAACCAGGTTCATAAGATGGTCTTCGATAAATTCAGGCGGCATCCCAAGCATCTGTCCAGTATTCCTGCATAATATCTCTTTGGGCAGATACACATGCCCGGAATTTACTCCCTGTTGTAATACATAAAGCATGGCAGCACCAATGCGGTATTCAGAATCAGGCGCGATTCCTGCCTTCGTTGCAATGGCATCTGCGATTCGGAACCCTACCCCATGGATGTCTTCGGCCAGCTTATAAGGATTCGAGCGCATGATATCATACATATCATCTCCGTACTCTTCAAATATACGGACGGCAAGACGCCCGGATATCCCATAATCAGCCAGAAACATCATCGCATGACGCATACCCTGTTTCTCCTGAAACTGTACCGCATAATCCATCGCTTTTTTCAAGGATATACCCTTCACTTCCGCCAATCTCTCCGGTTCTTCTTCCAGAATGCGAAAGGCATCTCCCTTAAACTTCTTGATGATTCTCCCTGCTAAGGCGGGACCAATCCCCTTAATCGCGCCGGAACCAAGATATCTCTCCATCGCTTCTTTATCTTCTGGTTCCTTTATGACATAGGTTGTCACCGTATACTGCGGTCCATGAGCGGGATGTTCCGTATACTCTGCTTCCGCAGAAAGATATTCGCCCTCACTGATATAATGAAAATATCCCACGAGGATCTCATCCCCGTGGGTTGTCTCTAACTCCAAAACAGTATAACCGTTATTCTCATTCTGAAATCGAATATGACTGACATAGCCTTCCAGATGTGCCATATGCATCTCCATTCCGCCACAATGTCTGTTGACGGCACAAATCATAATAAAATATATCCTTCACAAAAATCATATCTTTTACATTAATTTCCGCCAAGGTATTCTATATACTGCCCGGTTCCGATGGCCACTGCCGTCATAGGATCATCCGCCGTCATGGTAGTAATTCCTGTCTTTTCCTCAATCAGCTGTTCCAGTCCCTGAAGCATGCTTCCGCCTCCGGTAAGGACGATGCCCCTGTCAGAAATATCTGCCGCTAATTCTGGCGGAGTGCGCTCCAAAACACTGTGCACGGCCTCCACAATCTGTGCTGTTGCTTCTCGCAAAGCCTCCCTGGTTTCTTCGGAAGTTACGGTTACCGTCTTTGGAAGACAAGTAACATGCTTCCGTCCTCTCACTTCGATTGCCGACTCTTCCGCTCTCACATAGGCACTTCCCACCTGAATCTTAATGTCCTCAGCGGTACGGTCACCAATCAGCAGATTATGTTTCTTTCTCATATAACGAACGATAGCCTCATCAAAATCATCGCCGGCCACCTTAATGGATGTACTGACAACGGTTCCACCCAAAGAAATAACAGCGATGTCTGAAGTTCCTCCACCAATATCCACAATCATATTGCCACAGGGTTTCGCGATATCTATGCCTGCACCGATTGCTGCGGCTACCGGTTCTTCAATAATCTTTACATCTCTGGCTCCCGCCGCATAGATGGCATCCTCTACCGCTTTCTTCTCCACTTCTGTAACGCCGCTCGGCACGCACACAGAAATATGAGGTTTTCTTCCAAAAAGGCTCTTACCTACAGCCTTGTGTACAAAATATTTTAACATCTTCTCCGTCACGGTATAATCGCTGATCACGCCCTGTCTCAAAGGGCGGACGGCAACGATATTGCCCGGCGTCCTTCCGATCATCAATCTCGCTTCCTCGCCAATCGCCTTTATCTTCCTCGTATCCCCATCAAAGGCAACAACGGAAGGTTCCTTCAACACAACTCCTGTTCCCTTCACATACACTAATATACTATCAGTGCCTAACTCAATTCCAATATCCGTAGCCATTGGGAATCTCCTTTCTAACTCACCTATCTATCTTCATCAGACACATGTCCGTATTTTTCCTATAATAAATATCCTTAAGTCGTTTACATTCTTCGCTATAATTTTACACACTCACAGCTATTATAAACGAAATGAACTGAATTTCCAATAGTTTTTTTTCAACTTTATAAAAATGACTATTTCCGTCTTATTTTTTATAATATAAGATAAAAAAGGATATCGAAAGACAGCTATCCTTCAATATCCTTCATCACATCCACTATCACATAAGACTCTTAGTCTTCAACTCCTTTAGCCTTAAGATACTCAACAACATCATTCACTGTCTCAATCTCTCCGAGCTCCTCAGCCGGAATCTCGATATCATACTCTTCTTCCAAGGCCATCGTCAATTCAAATAAATCAAGAGAATCTGCTCCCAAGTCATCTTTAAAAGATGTCTCCAACGAAATCTCATCCTCTTCAACACCAAGCTGCTCTGCAATAATTTCTTTCATTTTCTCTAACATTAGAACTATCTCCTTTAACTAAAAAATTTGACTTAAAAAATCACATTCTTCTGATGTTCAAAGTATACTATCCCACCTTTTCTTTGTCAACCAGTTTCTTGACAAATCCCTTCATCTTAGTTATAATTATAAAAACGATAATCATTATCGATTTATGTGGCAGACAAATTGACGGACTTAAAGCAGGGCTACCTGCAAAGAAAGTAATGATCACAACGAGGGTAAGTACATCGTTCTTTATTTTTCGAGAAAGGAGGTAGTATTATTATGGCTGTTCCAACGAAAAAGAGCCGCCAGCGGGAAGCCATATTGCAATGTGTGCTCTCCCATCATGACCACCCGACAGCCGATGATATCTATATGGAAGTACGTGAATCTTTTCCAAATATCAGTCTGGGAACCGTATATCGCAATCTTTCCCTCCTGACGAAGCTGGGAAAGATTCAAAAAATAGCTTCCGATGACCGAACAGACCATTTCGATCGAGTCGACATGCCTCACTCTCATTTTATCTGTGATGCCTGCGGATGTCTTTTAGACATTCCTTACTATCCAGATTCAGATTATTTTGAGGAACGAAATGAATCTTTTGACGGAGAGATTCGGGAATGTGATATCGTCTTTCGTGGTCTGTGCAAAGATTGCCTGCACAGACAGGCAGTCACACATTAGGCTGCAACGGGAAGGCATCGTTTTCGCTGTAACGTTGCTGGACGCTTTGACCACCATTTACGACTTACGGCGGAACCTGACATCTGCTGTCAGATTTCGCCGTAACATTTCATTTTCAAGCAACCATCCTCTTAAACAAACAACAGCTATGAGAGTGAATGCCCGTAACATAATATTCATATACAGGAAAAACCGGCGTACCTTCCGCTTTATTTCCTCCCATCACCCTATGGATAATAATGTTGCAACGAAAGAAAAGTTCAAAATAAAATTAATTTTATGTTGATTTTTACGAAAAAGTATTGTAGAATAGACAAGTCAGTTCGATAAGCTTCCTTGGCTCAGTTGGTAGAGCGACGCATTCGTAATGCGTAGGTCGCCGGTTCAAGTCCGGCAGGGAGCTTTCTTTTTTTGCCTTAATATGACACTCTTTTCCGTCAGAATATCTTTATGCTCTCCTCATGAGCCATTCGCATATAAGGTGTATCATAAAGCCATCAAAAAACAGCATATGCTTTTCGAATATATAGATTTTTCATACTTTTCTCTCTTTATAGAAAAACCGGCCCTCACGGACCGGTTTTTTAATAGGAAATCTTGTTTCCAAACAACTATTATTTTTGAGAAATCGCCGCCTGCGCCGCCGCGAGTCTGGCGATTGGTACACGGAACGGTGAGCAGGATACATAGTCAAGACCGATGCTATTGCAGAACTCTACGGAAGAAGGATCTCCGCCGTGCTCTCCGCAAATACCGCAGTGAAGGTCTGGTCTGGTTTCCTTTCCAGCTTTAACCGCCATCTTCATCAGCTTGCCAACGCCGTTCTGATCCAGTTTCGCGAACGGATCGTTCTCAAGAATCTTCGCATCATAGTATGCTTCCAGGAACTTGCTGGAGTCGTCACGGGAGAAGCCGTAGGTCATCTGTGTCAGGTCATTGGTACCGAAGCAGAAGAATTCCGCCTCTGTAGCGATCTCGTCAGCCAACAGTGCCGCACGAGGAATCTCGATCATAGTACCCACTTCATACTTCATGTCAATACCTGCAGCCGCAATCTCAGCGTCCGCTGTCTCTACAACAGTCTTCTTCACATATTTCAGCTCTTTCAGTTCTCCTACCAGTGGAATCATAATCTCCGGTACGATATCCCAATCCGGATGATTTGCCTTTACAGCCAGTGCCGCACGGATCACAGCCTTCGTCTGCATAACAGCAATCTCAGGATAAGTAACCGCAAGACGGCATCCACGATGTCCCATCATCGGGTTGAACTCTTTCAGGCTTTCGATCAGCGCTTCAATCTCTTCTACCGTCTTGCCCTGAGCGTCTGCCAGCTTCTGGATATCTTCTTCGGTCTGCGGAACAAACTCATGCAATGGAGGATCCAGGAAACGAATCGTAACAGGATCGCCTTCCATCGCTTCAAATAACTGCTCGAAGTCTCCCTGCTGATAAGGAAGAATCTTCTCCAGCGCCTGTGCTCTTTCTTCTACGGTATCCGCGCAGATCATCTCACGGAACGCATCAATTCTGTCGCCAAAGAACATATGCTCTGTACGGCAAAGACCGATACCTTCCGCGCCAAGCTCACGAGCTTTCTTCGCGTCACCAGGTGTATCAGCGTTTGTACGAACACCCATCGTTCTGTACTTGTCTGCCCATGCCATGATACGTCCGAACTCGCCGGCGATTGTAGCGTCTACGGTTGGGATGATACCATCATAAATGTTACCGGTAGAGCCATCGATGGAGATTGGATCTCCTTCATGGTATTCTTTACCAGCCAATGTAAACTTCTTATTCTCTTCGTCCATCACGATATCGCCGCATCCGGATACGCAGCAGGTTCCCATACCACGAGCTACAACGGCTGCATGGGAGGTCATACCACCACGAACTGTCAGGATACCCTGCGCGCTCTTCATACCTTCGATATCTTCCGGAGAGGTCTCCAGACGACCCAGAACGACCTTCTCGCCTCTTGCTGCCCATTCCTTCGTATCTTCTGCTGTGAAGACGATCTTACCACAAGCAGCTCCCGGAGACGCACCCAGAGCCTTCGCGATCGGTGTCGTCTCTTTCAGTACATTGGCATCAAACTGCGGATGCAACAGAGTATCCAGGTTTCTCGGATCGATCATCGCTACCGCTTCTTCTTCCGTTCTCGCGCCCTCATCCACCAGATCGCAGGCAATCTTCAAAGCCGCCTGAGCCGTTCTCTTACCGTTACGTGTCTGTAACATATAGAGCTTCTTATTCTCAACTGTGAACTCCATATCCTGCATATCTCTGTAATGGTCTTCCAGAATCTTGCATACTTCTTTGAACTGTTCAAAAGCTTCCGGGAACTTGTCCGCCATCTGGTCGATTGGCATAGGCGTACGAACACCGGCAACCACGTCTTCGCCCTGCGCGTTCGTCAGGAACTCACCCATCAGCTTCTTCTCGCCTGTAGCAGGGTCACGGGTAAAGGCAACACCGGTACCACAGTCATCGCCCATATTACCAAAAGCCATACTCTGTACATTAACTGCAGTACCCCAGCTATAAGGGATATCATTATCACGGCGATAAACATTCGCGCGAGGATTATCCCAGGAGCGGAATACAGCCTTGATAGCGCCCATCAGCTGTTCCTTCGGATCATCCGGGAAGTCTTCGCCGATCTTCTCTTTATACTCAGCCTTAAACTGAGAAGCCAGCTCTTTGAGATCATCAGCAGTAAGATCAACGTCCTGGGTTACACCCTTCTCTGCTTTCATCTTATCAATCAGTTCTTCAAAATATTTCTTTCCAACTTCCATAACTACGTCGGAATACATCTGGATAAATCTTCTGTAGCAGTCCCATGCCTAACGAGGATTCCCAGACTTCGCTGCAATCGCTTCCACAACGGTCTCATTCAGGCCAAGGTTCAGGATAGTATCCATCATACCTGGCATAGAAGCGCGAGCACCGGAACGAACGGAAACAAGAAGAGGATTCTCTTTATCTCCAAACTTCTTCCCTGTAATCTCTTCCATCTTGACAATGTACTCATTAATCTGAGCCTGAATCTCTTCATTAATCTCGCGTCCATCTTCATAATACTGCGTACAAGCCTCAGTCGTGATGGTAAAGCCCTGCAGCACCGGCAAACCGATGTTTGTCATCTCGGCAAGATTCGCTCCCTTACCACCAAGAAGATTCCTCATTGTGGCGTCGCCTTCTGTAAACAGATAAACCCATTTTGCCATCGTTGTTCCTCCTTAAAAACTCAATTTTTACACACTAAATATGTACAAAAACATAATTTATATACCGAATCATTATAACATAAAATAATCAGAAGCGCTATACGATTCACAAAAAATAATGTCAAAATTATTGATAAAAAGTAACGAAATGTTTTCGGATTATGAAAAGCTTCCATAACTTCAGCTAATATATATTTTCAGGCATCCTGCGCACTTGAATATTCTCAGGAACTATAGTTGATTCTTAACCGTTCCTTATTCCTCATAATCTGCCCCGTCAAATCTTTCATCTCCGGATACGCGATTGATGTATTTCGGGTGATACTTGGAATAAACGATAATCTGCTCTCCATACAGCCCTTTGTATCCGGAAAACAGGTAACTCACAGAAACCACCAGAAGAATATACATTGCTCCGTCAAATCCAAATAGCTCAAAACCAATTAAAATGGCAGCAATCGGACAATTTGTCACCCCACAAAAAACTGCTACCATACCAAGGGCAGCACAAAGGGACGGGGATATTCCCAAAACATTTCCGAAAACGCACCCGAACGTGGCTCCCGTACAGAATGCAGGCACGATCTCACCGCCTTTAAACCCTGCCGCCAGCGTCAGAGAAGTGAAAAGCATTTTAAGCAGGAAAGCAAAGACAGGAACCTTTTCCTCCTCAATCGCCATGGCAATCAATCCCGTCCCCGCTCCATTATAGGTGAAGTCTCCCACAAGCAGCGTCAATGCAATGACCAAAATACCTCCTACTGCCACTCTGATATAAGGATTTTTAAAAAATTTATTATATAAAAATCCTGCCGATTTCAAGAAAGCACAAAAGACTACACTGAGAGCTCCGCAAAGGACTCCCAAAAAGACCAGTTTGATACAGGTTCCCGGAGCAACAGCCGGAATAGCCAATATATGGAATGCCTCCGGATCAATTCCCATCGTATAAGCAAACTGGCTGGCCACCAGGGAGGCAAACACACAAGGGACCAGTGCCGCATAATGCATAATGCCGACGCTGATCATCTCCATCGGAAAGATTGCGGCTGCCAAAGGCGTTCCAAATACCGCAGAAAACGCAGCGCTCATTCCGCTCATCACGAGAATCTTTCGGTCTCCCTCATCCAGCTGAAATAGTTTTCCGATCGTATTGCCCATGCTGCCACCTATTTGCAGAGCAGCACCTTCTCTTCCGGCAGAGCCTCCAAACAAATGTGTAATTAATGTGGTAACAAATATCAGAGGTGCCATAATCTCCGGCACATCCTGATCATCACCATGAACGGCTGACAGCAGTATATTCGTCCCTTTGTCCTTTTCCACACCACAGAAATGGTAAAGCCAGACGATAGCCAGACCGCCAACAGGCAATAAAAAAAGAAGAATGGAATGTGCCTCTCTTATGGACGTGACGCCCTTTAATCCCAAGGCGAACAGGCTGCTGACCACACCAACGACCGCGCCGACCACACACCCACGAAGCATCCAGATTACTCCGGTTTTTAAATTAAAAGTGATGCTCCTTAAATAATGTATTTCCACAGTTTTTAAACGATATAACAATTTTTTGATTTTTTCACTCATTTTCCCTCCTGATTTTAAAAAGCAGCTACTGTCATTAGCAAATGTTTTATCCATTTACTGCATAATTGTAAAACGGAATCTTTGCCAATATACACACCACTTTTACAAATGAACCATCATCTGCCGGTTTCTTTATTAACCTAGGATTATAGTATCATTTTCTTTTGATTTCTTCAATGTGATATCTTAAAAATGAAACAACAGGAAAGTATGGTTACTTCACGCAGTAACAAAGTATGGAAAAATCTGTTGTTTCATGGTACAATTCTTATGGAAAGTATCCTATTTGAAAAGCATCTGATTTCGTCCAAAACGGGAACATACAGACAAATAACTAGTGTAGTGTATCAGGTATGATAATATTCAGAATAAAATGACAGAAGGGGAATGAATTACGAATTCCGCAAGCGGAAAATACTAACAACAGGAGGAAAGACACATTGCTGAACACATATTATGCATCCATGCTATCAGAAAAAGATATTATTTTTGAGATTTTTCAATCTTCCAGGGAAAAAGCGAAGATCGTGGGAGAGGAAAATGTCTACGATTTCAGTCTGGGCAATCCGTCTGTCCCGGCGCCCGCCAGCGTAAATGCGTCGATCATAGATAATGTGCAGATGCTCGAGCCTCTGTCTCTCCACGGATACAGCCCAGGGATGGGAATACCGGAAGCGCGGGCAGCCGTAGCGGAAAGCCTGAACCAGCGATATGGCTGTCATTACAAGCCGGAACATATTTTCATGACCATCGGTGCCGCCGGGGCGCTGGCACACGCTTTCCGGGCCGTCACGAATCCGGGAGATGAGATAATCACCTTTGCTCCCTGCTTTTCGGAATATAAGCCTTATACAGTCGGAGCATCCCTCCGATTATCCATCGTTCCCGCAGATACCGACACGTTTCAGATTAATTTTGATGTCTTTGAGAAGATGCTGGGACCAGCCGTAACGGCGGTTCTCATCAATTCGCCAAACAATCCTTCCGGCATCGTTTATTCCACAGCGGCAATTCGCAGGCTTTCGGATATCTTAACCGAAAAATCACAGCAGTTCGGCCATCCGATTTATCTGATATCAGATGAACCTTATCGGGATATTATTTTTGACGGTGTTGACAGTCCTTATATCGCTCATTATTATAAAAATACGATCACCTGTTATTCCTTCAGCAAGTCGCTTTCCCTTCCTGGAGAGCGAATCGGCTATCTGGCCGTCCATCCGGAATGCGCGCAGGCCAGGGATATTATCAATCTCTGTCCACAGATATCCAGGACCATCGGTCACAATGGCCCTGCCTCTCTGATGCAGCGGATTCTCATCGATGTCTGTTCTGACACAGCTGATCTGGCTGTCTATGAGCAGAATAAACGCATCCTTTATGATGCTCTGGTATCCTATGGTTATCAATGCGTGGAACCAGGAGGAACATTCTACATGTTTCCCAAAGCCCCGGAACCGGACGCCTACGCTTTCTGTAAAAAAGCTGCGGATAAAAACCTGATGCTCGTGCCCGGAGATATCTTTGGCTGTCCGGGACATTTCCGCATCGCTTACTGCGTGCCGACAGAGCGCGTTATGAAGGCTCTTCCGATTTTCAAGGCACTGCTGGAAGAGTATGACCAGTATGACCCGATCGTCAATTAAATCGCTGATCAGATCACTGATTAAAGTATCTCTCCAAGAACTGGCGTGTTCTTTCTTCCCAGGGATGCTCGAAGACCTGTTCCGGGGTGCCGTACTCCGCGACCATGCCACCATCCAGGAACAGCACCTGGTCCGATACATCCCTGGCAAACTGCATTTCATGGGTTACGATGACCATGGTCGTCTTCTTTTCTGCCAGTCCACGAATCACCTTCAACACTTCACCGGTCAGTTCCGGATCAAGGGCAGATGTCGGTTCGTCAAAGCAGAGAATATCCGGCTGGAGCATCAGCGCCCGGGCAATAGCCACTCTCTGCTGCTGTCCTCCAGATAACTGGTGCGGATAATACTCCATCTTATCCTGAAGACCGACACTGGTAAGGATGGACTCCCCCTCAGCAGTAATCTCTTCCAGAATCTGCTTTTTATTCTCTTTATAATCCGGACGTTCTTTCGCTATCAGTTCCTTTGCCAGGGTGCAGTTGCGAAGCGCCGTATACTGCGGAAACAGGTTAAAAGATTGAAATACCATCCCAAAATGCAGACGGTTCTTGCGAATCTCTGCTTCGCTGGCCGCCTTACGGTCGGAGGCGTCATAAATCACATCGCCATTGACAAGAATCTGTCCCGCCGTAGGCGTCTCCAAAAAGTTCAGGCAGCGAAGCAAGGTGGTTTTCCCGCTTCCGGAAGCGCCAATCATAGCCAAAGACTCTCCTTTTTCCAGAGAAAAATCAATCCCTTTCAATACTTCCAGACTGCCAAAGTTCTTTTTCAGGTTCTTTACTTCCAATATCGACATACTATGACCTCCCTACACCTTAAAATAATCCATCTTTTTCTCGATCCATCCAAACAGCAGGGTTAGAATGCCATTAAACAGCAGGAAATAAAGCGCCGTGGAGAACAGTGGCCAGATGAGCCCCATTTTCGTATATCGTTCTGCGCTCATGATGATCTCCGCCAGGCCGATGACACGGGCAAGGGATGTATCCTTGATCAATGTAATGACTTCATTACTCATCGGCGGAACAATGCGCTTGATCACCTGGAGCAATATGATCTTAAAAAATATCTGGCTTTTGGTCATGCCCAGTACTTCTCCAGCCTCATACTGACCGACGGATATACTCTCGATTCCCCCACGGTATATCTCTGAAAAATATGCCGCATAGTTGATCACAAAGGCGATGACGGCCGCTGTAAACCCGGAAGACCGCGGAATTCCAAGGAGAAGGCCCGGAGCATATAATACGACAAAAAGCTGGAGCATCAGAGGAGTTCCCCGGATTACCCAGATAAATATCTTTGTAAACCATTTCAGCGGTTTAAATTTAGATGTGGAACAAAATGTAATGA
>JAJQDO010000182.1 GCA_021202175.1 Clostridiales bacterium
CTTATCTTCTATGCTCAGATCAAAACCATCAAAAAGGATTTTCATCAAGTCTTCCGGCGCCTCCCCGGCATCGAGATGGCTGGTGATGGAGGAAAATCCTTTCAGCCGCTCCTCGAGCGCAGCGATGATCTCTTCTTGTGCATAAGGCATCATCTGAATGATGAAACCGCCGGCCTGGCGCACCGTATTGTTCTTGTTCATCAGGACACCCAGAGCGACCGATGTCGGGATCTGCTCGGAGGTGGCAAAATAATAGGTCAGATCCTCCGCGATCTCTCCGGATACCAGATGGGTCTGTCCGGAATAAGGTTCCTTTAATCCCAGATCCTTAATGACGGTAAGCACGCCCAGGTCCAATGCCTTTCCCACGTCAAGCTTTCCTTCTTTGCTGGGAGGGAGCATGACATCTTTGTTGAAGGCATACCCTTTTACATTGGCCTTCGCATCTGCGGTGACGACCAGTCCCCCGATCGGACCGCTGCATTTGATCTGAATGGTGATGATATCGGTATCATTTTTACACATGCTTCCCATCATGGCGCCTCCGGTCAGCAGACGCCCCAGGGCAGCCGTGGCCACCGGGCTGGTATCATGGCGCCGTCTCGCTTCTTCTACCAGATTTCTGGTTGTCGCCGCAAAAAAGCGCACCTGCTGGTTCGCCGCCATACCGCGGATAATATAATCTTCCATGTTCTATTCCTCCTCTGCTGTCAACCAGCTACTATATAAGCTATTACATAAGCTATTCTATAAGCCGTTATATGTCCTTTTTCCCTTGCTCTCTGGCAACAAGGACGATACGCTCGCTTTGGTCGTGAGCGCATCTTCCCGTGTATTCATCATAGGCTTCCAGATAGCAGAGACCTCCCGCGCGAATCAGTCTTTTCATCTGCTCCAGGGTATAACCTTTTTGTATATGCTGTTCCTGATATTTACGGAACAGGTCTTGCTGCTCCTGAACAAATATACTGAGATCGATATAATTTAAATGTTCTTCCTCATCGTACTCGTTATACCAGATAAAACTGACGTCGTCCCGGTCTTCGGCGATCACGCTGTCCCCCACAACGTCCCTGTATTTATATTCGGTGTTAAAATCAAATACAAAAATCCCTCCCGGATCCAGATAGTTATTGACCAGGCGGAATACCTGCGTCAGGTCTTCTTCTTCCGTAATATAATTCACACTGTCACAGACGGAGATCACGGAGCGAACCGTGCCATAAAGTTCAAATGCCCGCATGTCCTGCAGGAGGTATAAAAAAGAACCCGGCAGATTCTGCGTCCGCTCCCTGGCCAGCTGCAGCATGTCCACGGAGGAATCCACGCCGATCATATCATAGCCCTTTTCCGCCATCAGAGACATCATCTTCCCGGTGCCGCAGCCCAGTTCCAGCATCAGTCCATCGTCAATATGATATTTTTTCAGAACATTTTGTATATAATCTGCCCATGTTTCATAGGGCACGTTATCCATCAGTTCATCGTACACCCGGGCAAAATTCTCATATGTTTTCATGTTTTCCATCCCTATACAATACACCCATAACAGTGGGCACTCGAATCAACAACCCTTCCACAAGAAAATGTAAAAAATATTACAGCAGCGGTGAAAAAATACGCAAACATCCCTGTATGATCCGGAAAAACAGATTTTTACGGCAAAGTTCGAGGGTGATGTTCGTGCAATCTTCCAGCGTTTTTAAAATATCATTTTTGATGTTCATGATTTCCGGGCAGTCGTAAAGGTACACGCCATTTTCAAAATGGAAGTAAAGGCTGCGGTAATCCTAATTAATTCTCACCACTGTCCATAACTTATCTTCTGAGACTGACATATTGCTATGGTCGAATCACTGACTAAATTGTAATATCATCACGCCGCCCTCAACCAACTGCTGATAATAGGACTGCGTTTCCAGAAATACCATCTTTTTATCGGGGATACCCGGGGTGATAATCCGCACATCCACCCCTTTTTTTGCCGCCAAGGTCAAGGACGTGATCAATTCGTTATCGATGATCAGATATGGTGTGAAAAAGTATATATAATCCACCGCGTTATTGATGAGATTCAGATAAACATTCTCCGCGACCAGTTCCGAATCCAGGGGATTATCCGAATAAGGCAGCACAAGACCCGGCTCATCAACCTCAGGAATCTGATCATAGGAGAACAAGTTGTAGTCCACCTTGTCCTCAGCAAATGTATTCCACATCTGCAGGAACATCACCGTCATACTGTGGACTGCCTTGCCGGTAATACGCACACCATTGTCCTTCCAGTATCCGAATCTCTGTTTCTCATTGATATATTCATCGGCAAAATTGATACCTCCGGTGTAGGCCACCTGACCGTCGATCACCAGAATCTTCCGGTGATCACGGTTATTAAATATCGTAGAAAAAATAGGAATGTAACGGTTGAAGACGACACATTTGATTCCTTTTTCTTTCAATGTCCGGTCATAATGAAAGGGCAGAAGGAACACTGTACCCACATCGTCATACATCACCCGGACATCGACGCCTTCCTGTACTTTTTCTTCCAGGACATCCAGAACAGCGTTCCACATGATGCCTTCTTCTATGATAAAGTATTCCAAGAAAATATACTCCTTCGCATTCTTCAGATCGTTCAGCATCGCTTCGAAGCACTCCTCACCGGAAGGATAATAGGTGGCTTTAGAATGTCTGCAAGCTGGAAATCCTGACATACTTTCCAGATAATGTACTTGCTTTGCTGCCGTCGTATCTGTCTGATATAATGTTTCTTCTACCTCTGGATCGAATACAAGATACTGCGCGCTTTCTTCCAGCGTAACCTTTAATCTTCGCCTCATGCGCAGGGTCGGTCTTTTCCCTCCGATATACAGGTATAACAGCCCACCAAAAATCGGAAACAGCAGGATTATCACGATCCACGCAATCTTTACCGCCGGATTATCACTGCGCAGCATAATCGTCACCCCCTCGAAAACACTGAAGTTCACAAGTATAAAGTTCTGACTCGGC
>JAJQDO010000291.1 GCA_021202175.1 Clostridiales bacterium
GATAAAATTATTTTTGAACAGAGACAACAGATGATTCGGGATATGATCTACGATGAGGATTATATTCCCCTGAAATTAAAAGAACTGGCATATTTGCTGGATGTGCCGCATAAAGACAGACAGGAGCTTCGGGAGGTCATGGATGCTTTGGTGGCCGATGGCAGCGTGGAACTGACGGCAAAGGGAAAGTATATCAAGCCGGAGAACAAAAACCTGACGGGCGTCTTTACGGCTCACCCGAAGGGCTTTGGGTTCGTGACAGTTGAGGGTGAGGAGGACGATATTTTCATTCCCGAACCCTACGTGAACGGCGCATTTCACAAAGATGTCGTAAGAATAAAGGTGTCAAGGGATTATCAGGAGAAAGGGAAAAGGAAGGAAGGCGTTGTGCTCAAAATCCTTTCCCGCGGAACAACGACGCTGGTGGGAACCTTTGAGCGGAGCAAATCCTTTGGCTTTGTCCGGCCGGATGACACTCACTATGGGAAGGATATTTTTATATCCAAAAAGAACTGCGGCGATGCCATGCAGGATGATAAAGTGGTGGTGAAGCTCCTGAATTACGGCGGGGAACGCAAAAAGCCGGAAGGGGAGATCCTCGAAGTGCTCGGGAATGCCTATGATCCGGCAACGGATGTGACGGCGGTGGTCAGGGCCTTTGAGATTGAAGAGGATTTTTCTAAAGCTGCCCTGAAGGAAGCACGTGCCATACCAAAGGAGATTGTGCCGGATAAGACGGAACGCAGAGAGGATTTCCGGGACTTGCTCACCGTCACCATCGACGGGGAGGACGCCCGGGATCTGGATGACGCCATCACATTGGAGAGAGAAGGAGACGGCTATTTGTTGGGCGTGCACATCGCCGATGTCAGCCATTATGTGAAAGAAGGGTCTCCCCTTGACAGTGACGCACTTTCCCGCGGAACCAGCGTCTACCTGTGTGACCGGGTTATCCCTATGCTGCCCAGAGAACTTTCGAACGGCATCTGCTCGCTCAATGCCGGCGCGGACCGTTTGACCTTGAGCTGCGTGATGCAACTGGATGAAAAGGGAAACGTGATCGGACACAGGATCGTGGAATCGGTCATCCGTGTCGATCGACGGATGAGATATACCGGAGTGTATGCTATATTGCAGGGGAAATCTCATCAGGAAGGCGACCGGGAGGACATCCGGGAGATGTGTTTCCTGATGCAGGAGGTAGCGGCGTTATTAAAAGAAAAAAGAAGAAAGCGCGGTGCCATCGACTTTGACTTCCCGGAGTCCAAGATTCTCTTAGATAAAGAAGGATATCCGGTAGACATCCACCCTTATGAGAGAAATACCGCGACGGACATCATCGAGGATTTTATGCTGCTGGCGAATGAGACGGTGGCGGAGGATTATTTCTGGCAGGAGATACCATTTCTATATCGGACCCACGAGGAACCGGATCCGGAGAAGATCAAGCGGCTGGATACCTTCATCCATAATTTCGGATTCTACATGAAGACTGGTCGGGAGCACTTTCATCCCAAAGAGATTCAGAAGCTGCTGTTTTCTTTGGAGGGAGAACCGGAGGAGGCACTTATCAGCCGCCTGGCGCTCCGCTCCATGAAGCAGGCGCGATATACCACGCTGAATGTAGGCCACTTCGGATTGTCCACCCAGTATTATACCCATTTTACCTCGCCAATCCGTCGTTACCCGGATCTGCAGATTCACCGTATCATCAAGGAGAATCTTCACGGCAGGCTGAATCAGAAACGCCTGGAACATTATGAACAGCTTCTTCCTTACGTGGCGGACCAGAGTTCCAAGCTCGAGCGCAGAGCCCAGAATGCCGAGCGGGAAGTGGACAAACTCAAGAAAGTGGAATATATGCGGAAATATATCGGAGAAGCCTTTGACGGCGTGATTTCCGGCGTGACAGCGCACGGCTTCTTCGTTGAACTGGAAAATACGGTGGAGGGCTTTGTGTCAGTGCAGACCCTGCTTGATGACTATTACATTTTTGATGAACAGCAATACCATCTGGCCGGAGAGCACAGCGGACGTATTTTCACTTTGGGACAAAAAATCCGCATTGTAGTGGAATCCGCCGATAAGGCCATGAAAACCATTGATTTTGTCCCGGAAGAGTTTATGGACAGGAAGGATTCCTTTGTTTACCGGGGTGAGAATCCGGATAAGGATTTTAATCTCAGGAAACATGGTTCCGTTCTCGGTGAGAACGATGTTGATTTCGGGGAAGACGATATTTGGTTTGACGGCACGGAAGAAGAATGGTATTCTGACGAAGAGGAATGGATTGCCAGTAAGGATGACATCGCGAAAAATGACTGGCTGGATGACGAGGAAGCAAATGAATTGTTAAAGCGGTATGAGAAGAAGAATATCAAGGATATATGAGGTTTGAGAATTTGAAAAAGAGGAGGAAAGAGATTGGCGAAATCAGAAAGCATTCGGCTCATCGCAAATAATAAAAAGGCTTATCATGATTATTTTATTGACGAAAAATATGAGGCGGGCATCGCTCTTCACGGTACAGAGGTTAAGTCTCTTCGTATGGGAAAATGCAGCATCAAGGAAGCGTTCATCACGATTCGCCAGGGTGAGGTGATGATCAACCATATGCACATCAGCCCCTATGAGAAGGGAAATATCTTTAACAAGGATCCTCTTCGCACCCGGAAGCTATTACTCCATAAATCGGAGATACGCAAGCTGGAAAATCAGGTGAAGATGAAGGGCTACACGATCATGCCATTGAAGGTTTATCTGAAAGGCAGTCTGGTGAAGGTGGAGATTGGCCTGGCACGAGGCAAGAAGCTATATGACAAGCGGCAGGATATCGCGAAAAAGGATGCGCAGAGAGAGGCGCAGCGGGACTTCAAGGTGCGGAATCTGGAGTAGAAACTGCCGTGGATTACCTGTGACTTGGATTTCAATTAGCAATGAGTCGGTATGATATCATCGACGGATGAAAATATTTTAAGGAGAATTATGTTGAACAAACTTTTATTTACATTTT
>JAJQDO010000319.1 GCA_021202175.1 Clostridiales bacterium
TTTGGAAGTTTCAAAATAGGCGGGGCTAAAAATCGGTATTTTCCGATAGCCCCTTGATTGTCAGGCTATTGCTCAATGATTCATTATGACATTCATAACAGGGTGTTGCGTTTCCCTTACAGATTCGCCTTAATCTTCTCGATCATCTCCGCATATTCCTCATTCGTCAGGAATTTCTCTCCTGGATTCATGGCGAAGACGCCGCCCCACTCATACTCATCTTTGTATTTTGGCACCAGATGCATGTGCAGATGACAGCCGGTATCACCGTAAGCGCCGTAGTTTACTTTGTCCGGGTGGAAGGCCGCATGGATGGCCTTGGCAGCCCGGTTGACATCAGCAAAAAATGCATTCCGGTCTTCGTCGGAGATGTCGACGATCTCACTGACATGGTCCTTGTAGGCGACGATACATCGGCCGGGATGGGACTGTTCCTTAAAAAGAATCAACGTGCTGACGGAGAGTTCGCAGATTTCGATGCCGAAAGCATCCAAAAGAGCGCCTTTTTGACAATATCCACAGTTTTCCATAAAATATTACCTCTTTTCTTTTTTATAAAACACAGTTGTTACATATATTTTAAAAGCTCAAACCCTAATGCTTCGTAGTTTACATTGCAACCTGAGGAGTGACAAGTATGATACGGTTGTGTTTATCGATTCATCTTGTTGCTTTGGGGTCACTTTCGTAATGAGAGATGACGAGACGGGCAGCGATGTGATTATCGCTTAAAACCATTGTACTGAGTTTAATCCTGTTTTACTTGGTCTGCCTCCGAAGGGGAGACCGGTCGGAGCGAAGGTGGCGTTAATTCTGTTTCACGTGGATTCTCTGGAAGCGCGATTCCATATTTTCGGTTGGATTCGCTTGCGTTACGGTAAGCCTTTGGCGTTGTGCCGCTGATCTTTTTAAAAAGACGTCCAAAATAATAAATGCCCGGTATCCCGCATTGCTGCGCGATTACTTTGATGGGCAGTGTTGTCTGTGTCAGCAGAAGCTGCGCGTACTGGATGCGACAGTGGTTGACGTAATTGGTCAGAGGAACGCTCATTTCCTTTTTGAAGAGTGTGGACAGGTAGCTGGCATTGACAGAGAGCTGTTCGGAAAGCGTGGTCAGGCTCAGGTCGACACTGAGATCCGTTGTGATATAAGTGAGAACTTTCTGTATCAGTGGGGAATAATTATTGAGTGTGTGACGGCGGATGAGACGGCAATAACGCATCACGCTGTCTCTCTGAAACATCCGGCATTGTTCTACGCTGGTAAGCTGCTCAATCTTTTTGATGTTTTCGTTGGAGAGGGCATCAATATGTATCGGGTGCACTCCAGCGGTTTCCGCGCTTTTCCTGGCTAAGGTATTGACCGTGATACAGTAATCCTTGTTGTCCCGCAGTTCGTTTTTCAGGCGGGAGGGCATATTGACGGAAGAAATCTGTGACAAGGCCTCCGCCGCTTTGGATTCATTCCCGCTCTCTATAGCACTGATCAACATCGCTTCCATACTGTATCGCTGTTCGATCATCTGTATACTTAAAAACGGCTCATCCGGGATGCGGAAATGATTCTCATAATAGTCAAACCATTTATCCATATCTCCGAAATCTGTTTCAATCATCTTGTAGTTATCCTTTCCGTACAGATAATTTCCCAATGTGATAAAAATGCTCAGGAAAAGACACTGGTCAGAAATAAGAGTGATACCCAGATAATAATCCCGCATCTGGTCATGAAGTTCCTCTGGTATATTCAGTTTTTTGAGAAGATCGGAAAGGACATTTCCCTGAAATTGTTCAAAAATGACAGGACCGCAGATGATGGTTTCACTCGTGTCTGGAAGGGAAAACACCATATAACTGCAATGGAAAGCGTCCGTTATATAGTATATGTTTTGTGGTTCAATTCTCTCAAAAAATTCATCGGACATTTTTTCTAAGTTCTCAAGATGGAAAATGGTTTCTCGCAATCCCTGGTCAAACATGATGATTTCTTCGCTGTCCTGGAGATGGCGATAGGTGGGGATATGATTACTCTTCAGGATTTGTAAAACAAAATCTACTACATTGTCATTCATTGATATATTTTCCTCTCTCTTCTTTAAAACATCGTTGCTCAGATTACCAGATATTTGGATTCACATGGTAAGTCGTTTTTATCTTCTTATCGCAACTGGTTCGGATTATCGGATAAATCAGTCTGTATTGCGGAGGCAATACAAGTAGATAAGCAAGAATTGGAATCTCTGGTCATCGGATGGTGTTTTTCCATTTTATTATACCTTAAGAAAAGGATTCATACAACTATTATGTTCATTGTTGGATTTGCACAATTTCTATTTTTTTTTGGATTATTTTTATGCAGATTTCTTAAAAACAAAAGAAATGCAAAAACAACAAGAAATTGTGCATCGTAATTTTTAATAATTGAATTTAAAATGATTTTTATACAAAAAAAAGAACGTTTTATCTAAAAAAATTGTTTAATACGATAGAAGATAGATTTTTATATGGAAATTTTGAGAGAATAATGCATAATTTCGGCATATGATTTTACTTTTGATTTCTTTTGAACATGATGATAACGACATTTCGGTACTATTTAAACATATCTGGTTTCTTTATCAGCTTGCACTTTAACATACTTACTCCACCGCGATTTTCTGCCGGCTTTCCTGTTTTGACATCATCCATAATGGAAGATTGGTAGATTTGCCATAAACAACACTAAGATGTTTCTTTTTGATTCCCAATGATATTAGCAATACATTCGATCCGGCAACGAATTTCCCGTGCCAGTACTTTGGATGTTCTTTATTTAAGTGATCATTCACACAGTCATGGATGACTGCACAGAGAGATTTCTGTGTGGAATAACACTGTGGTCTTGATATATTTTTTTTATAGTAGAAGGAGGAGCCATTATGAGAAATGTAATAAACCTGAACAGCGACTGGCGGTTTATACAGGAAGATGCGGGTCTGCCGCAGAGTCTGCCGGAGGATTGGCAGCAGATTGACCTGCCGCATACCTGGAATGCCATCGATGGTATGGATGGAAACGGGGATTACGACCGTGGAAATTACTGGTATGCGAAATCATTTGCCACACCGAAGCAGCCGCTTTCAGGAGGACGGGTTTACGTGGAGGTGCTTGCAGCGGGACAGCAGGCTTCTGTATACGTAAATGGAGAAAAGGTTACCTATCATGAAGGCGGCTACAGTACATTCCGTGCGGATATCACCGACCTGTGTAAAGATGGGGAAGGAAATCTGCTGGTGATCGAGTGCAGCAACGAATATAAGGACAGCGTGTATCCGCAGTCTGCGGACTTTACTTTCTATGGCGGCCTGTACCGGGGCGTGAACCTGATCAGTGTGCCGGAAGCACATTTTGACCTGGATTATTATGGGGGACCTGGTCTTAAAGTGACGCCGAAGCCATGTGACTGTGGCGGCGCGACCTTTGAGATAGAGACCTGGGTGAAGAATGCGGATGAAAACTTTACCGTGATGTATTCGGTTCTGGATGCGGATGGTCAGGAAGTGGCTTCGGCGGTTCGCCCTGCGGGTGACACCAAAGTGACCGTTTATGTGCCGGATGTGACCAAATGGGATATGGATAACCCATATCTTTACACCGTAACAGCTATCCTGCAGCGCAGAAATGAAGAATATGATGAAGTGTCCGCTCGTGTCGGCGTGAGAAGCTTTTCCGTAGACCCGAATAAGGGCTTTAGCATCAATGGTGTGGAAACGCCTCTTCGCGGCGTCAGCCGTCATCAGGACATCATTTATAAAGGAAATGCACTGACGAAGGAAGAGCATTATCATGATGCGGAGCTCATTAAGGAACTGGGTGCAAATACCATCCGTCTCGCGCATTATCAGCATAATCAGTATTTTTATGATGCCTGTGATGAGCTGGGCTTTGCTATCTGGGCAGAGATTCCGTTTATCAGTGTGTTCAATAAAGATCCGGCAGCACATCAGAACTGCATCAGCCAGATGAAGGAACTGATTATTCAGAATTATAATCATCCATCGATTATGTTCTGGGGCGTTTCCAATGAGATTTTGATCGGCGGTATTTCTGAGCAGCTTGTGGAGAATCATAAGGAACTGAACGAACTGTGCCATCAGATGGATCCGACCAGACTGACGACCATCGCCCATGTGACCATGACGCCGGTAGAGAGTCCGATGCACGGCATCACCGATATCGAAAGCTACAACCATTACTTCGGATGGTACGGAGGAAAGATGGAAGACAATGGCCCATGGCTGGATCACTTCCATGAAGTGCATCCGGATATCTGCCTGGGCATGTCTGAGTATGGCTGTGAAGGTATCATCACCTATCACGGACCGGACCCGGCCTGCAAGGATTACAGTGAAGAATATCAGGCGCTCTATCATGAACATCTGGCGAAGGTGTTTGATGAGAGACCATGGATCTGGTCCACGCACGTATGGAACATGTTCGATTTCGGTTGTGCGGCTCGTAACGAAGGCGGCGTAGCAGGAAGAAATAACAAGGGTCTGATGACCATGGACCGCAAGACGAAGAAGGATTCTTATTTTGCGTATCAGGCATACTGGACGACCAAACCGATGGTGCATGTCTGCGGCAGACGCTACGCGCAGCGTGCCGGTGAGACGACGGAGATCCGGGTATATTCCAACCAGCCGAGCGTTGCCCTGTATTTAAATGGCAAGTTGGTGGAAGAGAAATCCGCGGAGAAGGTATTCGTCTTTACAGTATCTCTGGCAGAAGGCTTTAACACCGTTCTTGCTGTTGCAGGCGATGTGAAGGACAGCATCACCCTGGAAAAGGTTGAGCAGGAACCGTCCATTTACGTTCTTCCAGAAGTGAGCGAGCGTAAGGAAGGCGTGGCGAACTGGTTTGAACTGGCGGGTGATCTGGATCTGGAATCCCCGATGGAGTTCCCGGAAGGTAAGTACAGCATCAAAGATACCTTCGAAGAACTGGCCAACTGTCCGGAAGCATTAGAAGTAGCATCCGAAGCATATAAACTCACGATGAACATGATTGTGAAGCCGGGAGAAGGTATGTGGGATATGATGAAGGCGATGACGATGGAGGCAGCGCTGGAGATGGCAGGATCCCTGGCACCGGAAGGCTTTGCGGAGAGTGTCAATGCGAAGCTGATTAAATTTGATAAGGTCTGATAGTCAACATTTGAAATGTTGAACAGTTGAGATTTATCATTTGACAAGCAAATGTTGTAGTTCTCTATCTAACAGACAAGAGAAATATTCCTTTTGAGGATTTTGTTTTCCGAAAATAGCAGGGAGGTTGTCTGTCGGATTGAATCAGAAGTTGCATTTGTTTGAAAAAAATGTATGAAACATCATATTTATTGATGTTTATCATAACGTACCCTTACATTTTATGATGATTCCCGTCGATAAGGAACTGTTAAAGATTTATCCGAGTCATATGCGAAGTGAATTCTTAACAGTTCCTGAGAAAAAGAGGAAACGGCGGGTCATCGCACCAAGAGAGAGGAGTCATTAATATGGCAAGTAATAACACAAAAACGGTAAAACCTTTTGGCTGGGCCGATAAGATCGGTTATGCCATGGGAGACTTTGGTAACGACTTTACTTTTATTCTTTCTTCCAGCTTTCTGCTGAAGTTCTACACGGACGTCATGGGCGTTTCCGCTGGTCTGGTTGGCCTGATGATGATGCTGGCACGTTTTGTTGACGCCTTCACCGATACGGCCATGGGACAGATCGTTGACCGTTCCACTCCGACTGCAAAGGGTAAATTCATCCCCTGGATACGTCGCTTTATGGGTCCAGTGGCTATCGCATCCTTCCTGATGTACGCTTCCTGGTTTAAGGACATGCCGATGGGATTCAAGATCGTCTGGATGTTCGCAACCTATCTGTTGTGGGGTTCTATCTGCTACACAGGATGTAATATCCCTTATGGTTCTATGGCTTCCGCTATTTCTGATGACCCGGATGACCGTGTTCAGCTGTCCAGCTGGAGAAATATCGGTGCGACCTTTGCTGGTACCGTAATCGGCGTAGTGCTTCCACTGGTAGTCTATTACACGGATGCAGAAGGAAATACGCAGCTGTCCGGCACAAAAATGAGCATTGCTGCTCTGGCTTGCTCCATTGGCGCATTGGTTTGTTACATTCTTTGTACATCTCTTACCACGGAACGTGTGCAGATTGAGAAAAAGACAGAAAAATTCAGCCTGGGCGCTCTGTTTAAACAGCTGTTTTCCAGCCGTGCCCTGGTCAGCATCATCGTTGCAGCTATCGTTTTACTTCTGGCGCAGCTGACCATGCAGGGAATGAACGCCTATATCTTCCCGAACTACTTTAACAGTGCAGCCGGCGCATCCATCGCCAGCCTGGTAGGTTCTATAGAAATGCTGATTCTGGCTATGTTTATCATTCCGCCGCTGTCCAAAAATTTTGGTAAGAAGGAAATTGCTATTGCCGGAAATGCTGTAGCAGTTGTTGCATTCCTGTTCGCGTTTATCTCGCGTACGACAAACATGACGATGTATATCGTCCTCTATACACTCGGTTATTTTGGTATCGCCTTTTTCAACACCTGCATATGGGCGATGATCACAGATGTTATTGATGAAGATGAGGTTCGTCGTGGGACCCGTTCCGATGGTACCATCTACTCACTGTATTCTTTCGCGAGAAAAATTGGGCAGGCACTTTCTTCCGGTTTGACCGGCGCTCTGCTGACGATGATTGGTTATACTTCCGCAACTGCTTTTGATCCGGATGTATTAAGTGGTATTTATACAATTGGAACTTTGATTCCGGCCATCGGTTTTGCTCTTCTGATTGTAGTACTGCTGTTCTGGTATCCGCTTGGAAAGAAACAGGTTGAAGAAAATTCAGCGACACTGGCATCCAGAAAACAGGGGAAATAATTAGATAACAAGAAGAATAAATCGGAAAGAAGAAAAATGATTTCTTCATAAGGGAAAGGTGTCGAACAGAGAATGACGCTGGAAGAATTTACAAAACAAAAAGATTATCTTGTCTGTGTGGACAGCGATGGCTGTGCCATGGACACGATGGATATCAAACATATTCGCTGCTTCGGACCGTGTATGGTCGATGAATGGCAGCTCGACCCATGGAGAGAGGAGATTCTCACCCGCTGGAACGAGATCAATCTTTACACGATGACCAGAGGGATCAATCGTTTTAAAGGACTGGCGGTGGCCTTGGGCGAGATTCATGAGAAATATTGTGAGATACCTGACCTTTCTACCTTGCAAACCTGCGTGGAGGTAAGCCCGGAGCTGTCCAACGACGCCTTGAAAAAGGCGATCGCGGCGAGCGAAGAAAGTGGACAGGTAGCGGTCTCCCTGACGAAGGCTCTTGCCTGGAGTGAGGCGGTCAACCGTTCCATCAATCTGCTGCCGGAGGAGGAAAAATTGCCCTTTGCCGGTGTGGGCAGTGCTTTGAAGATTGCCCATCAGCAGGCAGATGTGGCCATCGTATCCAGCGCGAATCTGGGAGCGGTCCTCGATGAATGGAAGCTCTATGGTTTGTTGGAGCATACGGATATCGTGCTGGCACAGGATGCCGGCAGCAAGGCTTACTGTATCGGTGAATTGCTGAAGAAGGGTTATGCCCCGGATCATGTGCTGATGTGCGGCGACGCCCCGGGAGACATGGATGCGGCAGCCAAAAATGGCGTGTTTTATTTCCCGATTCTCGTAAAGCACGAGGGAGAAAGCTGGGAAGAATTTATCGCTTCTGGTCTTGACCATCTCCTGGATGGCACGTATGCTGGTGCTTATCAGCAGGAACGAATCAATGCATTTACCGAAAATCTTGGCGGGAAGGCCGAGTAAGAACGGTAATCATAAAGCATCCTCATAGGTCCTGGTAATGGATGCTTTTCCTTACCAGGACCTATGGTAAATATGGCAAATGGCATGAAAAACATAACAAAGTATCGGTCGGCAACTAATATCATGAAAGTTGCCGGCTGTTCAGAGACGAAGGAGTGGTTGTTATGGTAGATATGAAGGCGAATCCGTACTTTCTTTCGGATGAGGATTGTGCATGGGTAGAGGATACCATCGCCGGGATGAGCGATGAGGAGAAAGTCGGTCAGTTGTTTTTCCAGCTGACGGAGTCGCAGGATGAAGGATACCTGCGGAATCTGATGGAAAAGTATCACCTGGGTGGATGTCGTTATAATGGGATGCCCGGGAAAAAGGTGCAGGAACAGAATCGTATTCTTCAGACCTATGCTAAAGTTCCGATATTTATTGCCTGTAATACAGAAGCTGGCGGAGACGGCGCCTGTGTGGATGGAACTCCCATCGGTTCCGGTGTGAAGATCGGGGCGACAGGAAAAGAAGAATACGCTTATGCTTTAGGAAAAATGTCCAACGAGGAAGCAGCAGCCATCGGATGCAATATGGCCTTTGCTCCGGTCTGTGATATCGTCTATAACTGGGAGAACACAGAAATCATCTGCCGGGCTTTTGGAAATGATCCCGAAAGAGTGGCGAAGATGAGTGCCGCCTATGTACAGGGCGCTCATACGATACCGGGATTTGCCTGTGCAGCCAAACATTTTCCGGGAAATGGGCAGGATTTCCGTGACGCCCATCTTGCCAATAATGTCAATTACTTTGATGTGGATGAATGGGATGCCACCTACGGTTTCGTTTATAAGACCATGTTTGACCAGGGACTGGACGCGATCATGGCCGGACATATTATGCTTCCGAAGTATGCCAAAGCCATCAATCCGGATCTGAAGGATGAAGACATGATGCCTGCTACTTTAAGCCCGGAAATCATGCAGGGCCTGCTCCGTGATAAGATGGGCTTTAACGGCATGGTTGTGACGGATGCCTCCCACATGGTAGGCATGACAGACCGCATGACCAGAAAGGAGATGCTTCCGCGCTGTATCAACGCCGGATGTGATATGTTCCTTTTCTTTAACGACCCGGACGAAGACTTTGACACGATGCTGACAGCTTATAAAGATGGCACGATTTCCGAAGAGCGGATGCAGGAAGCCCTGACCAGAATCCTGGCATTGAAAGCACATATGGGAATGAACAAGAAGTCGGTAGAAGAACTGGTACACACACCGGAAACCGTGGAGGCGACGCTCAGCAGGGAAGAGTATGTGCAGATGCATAAGACGATCAGTGACGAGGCCATCACGCTGGTAAAATATAAAGACAAAGATGTGCTGCCGATCACACCGGAACGCTACAAACGAATCATGATCGTGCATGTGAAGGCAGCAGAATCCGGCATGGGCACGCTGATGAAACTTATGGGCGGAGGAAGCCAGAAAACAGCAGCGCAGCTGTTGCAGGAAAAGCTCTGCGCGAAGGGCTTCGATGCATTTATTTATGAGAGTCCGCTCGATAAGATGAAAAAACAGATGGAAGCCGGAGAAAAAGTGGATTTGAATATTTATTTTGCTGGCAAGAACGCCATCAAAGACTTTGTGAGCGAAATGGACCTTGTCATTACGCTCTGCGATGTGTCAAGTGGCAGACCGGTCTTTGGTATGTCCAAAGGTGGCGGCGAGATACCATGGTATGTTTTTGAAGTGCCGGTAATCGCTGTGGGCTGTGGTCAGCCGACGATGCTGGCGGATATTCCGCAGTCGCGTACCTATATTAATACCTATGACGCTAAGAGTGACACCTTTGATGCATTGGTTGATAAATTGATGGAAGGTCCGGATGCCTTCAAGGGAACCGATCCGATTGACAGCTTCTGTGGCCTGTTTGACGCACGGTTATAACACAGCTTATCATATTACTCTAGGCGAGTTTGTACAGTGTTTCGTAATGGAACCTGCAAGATATTGTATTCATTTACGCATTGTTGTGAACGCATATGGTATCTCTGAAACCATTAAAATAATACGTTAAAAAAAACGCAGGCTACGTATTCAAACTGCAAAATTATCGAAATTATTCGTAAAATAAGATATAGGCTACGTTCTGATTTCCTCAAAAAAACAGAATCAGTCAGCAAAATGCCACGGGAAATACAAGCAGATTTTTATTAATATCGAAATAAATAGAATTAGACACAATATGTACAATACTATGTCGATAATGATATAATTGGTATCTGGGTTGGTGTATTTCTGTATATGTAGGCGTTAGTTTTTGATACCTATGCCTTCATTTTGCGGGTGAAGTAATTCCTTAGGAAAATCAGAATAAGAAAACGTGGTTTTTGGTAACAAGTGAATGGTACGGGCGCCGACAGTAATAACGATTCCCGCAGGAGGAAGTGCAGGAATCGGCACCTGTATCGAGAATCAACAGTGAACGATATATGTCGTTTGCGGTAAACATTATAAAAAGGAGGCCAGATTATGCAGATGACGTTTCGCTGGTATGGCGAGGGAAATGACAGCATCACGCCGGAGATGATCAAACAGATTCCGGGTGTGACCGGACTGGTGTGGGCGTTACATGACAAGCCCGCAGGAGAGGTCTGGGAAGTAGAAGAGATCGAGGAGGCCCGCCGCCAGATCGAGGGGGCAGGATTCAACATGGATGTCGTGGAGAGCGTGAACGTCCACGATGACATCAAGGTCGGACTGCCGACCAGGGATAAATATATCGAGAATTACAAACAGACACTGCGCAACCTTTCCCAGTTTGGCGTAAAAGTTGTCACCTACAACTTCATGCCGATCTTCGACTGGACGAGGACCGACCTCTTCCACCCGATGGAGGACGGTTCCACGGCGCTGTATTATGAAAAAGACCGCATCCAGGACGATTACAAGGAGATGGCGGACTATATCCTGAACAACCTGCACGGGATGACCTTCCCGGGCTGGGAGCCGGAGCGTATGGCCAAGCTCGATGAGCTGTTCGAGATGTATAGACCGGTCACGAAAGAAAAACTGTGGGAGAACCTGAAATATTTCCTTGAGGCGATCATGCCGACCTGCCATGAGACCGGCATCAAGATGGCCATCCATCAGGATGACCCGCCATGGGACATCTTCGGCCTGCCGCGGCTTCTCGTGGATAAGGAGTCCATCGGGCGTTTCCTGTCGATGGTGGACGATCCTTACAACGACCTGTGCCTGTGCTCCGGTTCTCTGGGAGCAAACCCGGACAACGACGTGCCGGATATCGTGCGCACCTACTGTGACCGCATCGCTTTCGCTCATGTGAGAAATGTAAAACATTTCCCGAACGGGGACTTCACGGAAGCTTCGCATCGTGACTGTGACGGGGACACGCACATCCTTGATATCATGAAGGCTTATCACGATTGTGGCTATAAAGGATATATGCGTCCGGACCATGGCCGTCATCTCTGGGGCGAGGAATGCCGTCCGGGCTACGGCCTGTATGACCGTGCCCTGGGTATCATGTACCTGTGGGGCTGCTGGGATATGCTCGAGAAGACCGAAGGCAAGGTAGAATAGGAGGAACAAAATGAGACCTTTTATGGATGAAGATTTCCTGCTGACGACCGAGACAGCGAAGATGCTGTATCATGAGGTGGCGGAAAAGATGCCGATCATCGACTACCACTGCCACATCAATCCCCAGGAGATTGCCGAGGACAGGAAGTTTGACAACATCTCCCAGGTATGGCTGGGAGGCGACCATTACAAATGGCGCCTGATCCGGGCGAACGGCACGACAGAAGATAAGATCACCGGCGATGCTTCCGGCAGGGAGAAGTTCCGTGAGTTCGCGGCGGTGATGCCGAAGCTCATCGGGAATCCGATGTATCACTGGAGCCATCTGGAGCTGCAGCGCGGATTCGGCATCACGGAGCCACTCACACCGGACAATGCCGACGAGATCTACGATCAATGCAATGAGATATTACAGGAATATTCG
Organism: Clostridiales bacterium; assembly: GCA_021202175.1. Taxonomy (GTDB): domain Bacteria; phylum Bacillota; class Clostridia; order Lachnospirales; family Lachnospiraceae; genus Anaerobutyricum. The sequence goes on from JAJQDO010000319.1 coordinate 11,887, forward strand.
GCCAGACAATTGATGGAGAAGTTCAACGTCAGGGCCATCTGCACTACGGATGACCCGTGCGATGACCTGTACTGGCATGGATACATTGCGAACGATGAGACGATGCAGATCAAGGTCCTGCCGGCGTTCCGTCCGGATAAGGGCATCAATATCGAAAAAGCCGGATTTGACGAATATATCCGGAAGCTCTCCGGCGTAGTCGGGCGCGAACTGAAGAGCGCGGAGGATGTGGCGGGAGCCCTGGTGGAGCGGATCGATTATTTCGCTTCGAAAGGATGCCTGTGTGCTGACCATGGACTGGATTACTGCATGTATGCCGATCCGGAGCCGGCAAAGGCTGATGAGGCCTTCGCCATGGCGATGGAAGGGAAGCGGCCACCGAAGGACCTGACCGATGCCTATAAGACACTGGTGACGGTGGCCTGCGCGAAGAGGTACGCGCAGCTCGACTGGGTGATGCAGATCCACTTCGGCTGCCTGCGTGACAACAACAAGCCGCAGTTTGCCGCACTGGGCCCGGATACGGGATACGACGCGGTCAACAGCCAGTCCGGCGTGGAGAACCTTTCCCCACTGCTGAACGCCTTTCTGGAAAATGACGGGCTGCCGAAGATGATCCTCTACTCGCTGAACCCGGAGGACAACACCGCGATCACGACGATCATGGCCTGCTTCCAGGGTGGCGGCGTGGCAGGGAAGATGCAGATGGGAGCTGCCTGGTGGTTCAATGACAGCCGCCCGGGCATGCGCCAGCAGCTCTCCGACCTGGCAGCCAACGGCGTGCTGGGACGTTTCGTCGGCATGCTGACGGACTCCCGCTCGTTCTTAAGCTATACCCGCCACGAGTATTTCCGCCGGGTGCTCTGCGAGCTGGTCGGCGAGTGGGTCGAGAGCGGACAGTATCCGAACGATGAGAAGCAGCTCAAAGCGCTGGTCGCTGACCTCTGCTACAACAATACGAATGAATTTTTCCGGTTCGGCGTGTAGGTTCTGCCATCTGGTCCGGGACATATCCCGTTTGACGACATACTGTTTGTATGGCGGGCGGCCGCTGTGCGGATGCATGTTCGCCATGATATGACATATGAAATACCGGGGGAGATGGTCATCTGCCGTGGAGGCCACTTGGTGGCCGGAAACGGTTTTGCCCTCAATAGATACCATAAATTTCTCCACATTTTTGCACATGAACAGCTGTATGATGCGGCCGGGCGCCCTGTGAACATCCCCTAAGTTTTGGCGTCCGGCAGGCAGGGACGGGCCGCCCATGGATGGCCTTCCGGGGCATGACGCATCATGCCCCGGGCGGACCCCGGTACAGCACTTGTGGCCTGATCCCCCGGTATTATCATATATATTATGGAAGAAACAAGTATTTTAAAGTGCGCGGGAAGGATCGTCTGCGTATAGCCGTGAACAAGGATGCCATAGACATAGAGGACTCTCTGGCAGCAATCCTTCCGTAACGCAAGGTATTTTGATCGAAGCGCGATATAATATAATCTATAAAAAAACAGGGGATCTATGAACGGAGGTATCTTGTTAACATGAAACTTTCATTAGAAGCAATCAAAAATAAAGACAGCTGGAAGGGCTACTACCTTCCGGAATACGATCCGCAGGAGATCGCGGAAAATACGAAGAAGAACCCGCAGTGGCTGCATTTCGGTCCCGGGAATATCTTCCGCATCTTCCCGGCGGCGCTCTGCCAGAAGCTGATCGAGGCGGGCAAGATGGACACCGGCATCGTATGCTGCGAGGGCTACGATGAGGAGGTCATCCTCAAATGCTTCCGGCCGAACGACAACCTCTCCATCGGTGTTACTTTGAACGCCGATGGCAGCATTGAGAAAGAGGTCATCGCCTCCTTCGCGCAGACGCTGACCATGCTCTACGACAGTGAGGAAGTAGCAGAGATCTTTAAGAAACCGAGCCTGCAGATGGTCTCCTTCACCATCACCGAGAAGGGATATTCCCTGCGCAACGCGAAGCACGAACTGGTGCCGGCAGTGGTGGAAGACATGGCGAACGGCCCGGAGGGCTGCAAGTCTTTCATGGCGCAGCTCACGGCGATGTGCATCGGCAGAAAGCGCGCCTGCGGCACGCCACTGGCTTTAGTCAGCATGGACAACTGCTCCCATAACGGGGAGAAGCTGCAGATGGCCGTGATGGAGATCGCGAAGGCATGGCTTGACAACGGCAAGATCACCGCGGACGAGTATGCGTACCTGGAAAATGACGTCGCTTTCCCGTGGAGCATGATCGACAAGATCACGCCACGGCCGAACCCGATGGTGGAAGAAAAACTGACGGAAGACGGCCTGGAAGGCATGAGCCCGATCATCACCACCAAGCATACCTATACGGCAGCATTCGTCAATGCGGAGAAGCCGCAGTATCTGGTCATCGAGGACAAGTTCCCGAACGGCCGTCCGCCGCTGGAGGATGTCGGCGTGATCATCACGGACCGCGATACCGTGAATAAAGTAGAGAAGATGAAGGTCTGCACCTGCCTCAACCCGCTGCACACCTGTCTGGCCATCTACGGATGCCTGCTCGGTTATGAGAGCATCGCTGCGGAGATGGATGATCCGGAACTCAAGGGCTTCATCGACAAGATGAGCCATGAGGAAGGCATGCCGTTCGTGGTAGATCCAGGCGTCATCGAGCCGGAACAGTTCCTGGATGAGGTGCTTGAAGTGCGCCTGCCGAACCCGTTCATGCCGGACACCCCGCAACGGATCGCTACGGACACTTCCCAGAAGCTATCCATCCGCTATGGCGAGACCATCAAGGCTTATATGGCTTCCGACGACCATGAAGCGGCAGGCCTCACACTCATCCCACTGGTACAGGCAGGCTATCTGCGCTACCTGATCGGGGTGGATGACGAAGGCAATCCGATGGAATGCAGCCCGGACCCGCTCCTTTCCTCCCTGCAGGAGAAACTCGCGGGCATGGAGCTTGGCGGAGAGATCGATGCGGAGCAGCTCCGTCCGATCCTTTCCGATGAAGTGCTGTTCGGCGTGGACCTGTACGGATGCGGCCTGGCGGACAAGGTCATCGGCTATTTTAAGGAACTGATGGCAGGACCGGGAGCGGTCCGCGCGACATTGAAGAAATATGTGGACTGAGGACCTGTCCGCATGTTTGACATGAACAGGCTGCTTTTGTCAAAACAGTGGCCTGATACGACTGGATAAGTCCATGGAAGACAGGATGGAATAGATTCATCGGAAGTGTAATCGGGCAGCCCAGTCAAAAAATAAAGAACAGACAGATAAGCCCACCGGTTCTGGATGGGCTTATCTTTGAAGGGAAATTGAAAAAAGCTAAAAAACTGAGATGATAATGAGCTGATAAATTGATGGGAGATTCCTGTTCACGTCCTGCGCGGACAGGAATGGCAAGGCTGCGAGAACGCAGCGGAATGGAGATTGTTATGAACCTGAACTTAAAACCTGCTGGAGAATATACTTATGACGCCGTATCCCTGGGCGAGGTCATGCTCCGCTTAGATCCCGGCGAGGGCCGCATCCGCACGGCAAGACAGTTCCGTGTCTGGGAAGGCGGCGGCGAATACAACGTGGTCCGCGGGCTGCGCCGGTGCTTTGGCATGAAGACGGCCGTGATCACGGCCATTGCGGACAATGAAGTCGGCAAGCTGGTGGAGGACCTCATTCTTCAGGGCGGCGTGGACACTTCCCTGATCAAATGGATGCCAACAGACGGCATTGGCCGGGTGTGCCGCAACGGCCTGAACTTCACGGAGAGAGGTTTCGGCATCCGCGGGGCGGTCGGTGCTTCGGACCGTTTCAACACGGCCATCTCCAAGGCGACACCGGAAGACCTGGACTTTGAGTACATCTTTGGCGAGCTCGGCGTGCGCTGGCTGCATACCGGCGGCATCTACGCGGCTCTGTCCGAACAGGCCTGCGAGACCGTGCTGGCAGCCATCAAGACGGCGAAGAAATACGGCACCATCGTATCCTATGACCTGAACTACCGCCCGTCCATGTGGAGCGCCATCGGCGGACAGGCGAAAGCCCAGGAAGTCAATAAGGAGATCGCGCAGTACGTGGATGTGATGATCGGCAATGAAGAGGACTTCACGGCCTGCCTCGGCCTGGAGATCGAAGGGAACGATGAGAACCTAAAGAAGCTCAACATCGAAGGTTACAAGAAGATGATCAACAACGCGGTAAAGACCTATCCGAACTTTAAGGCGGTGGCGACGACCCTGCGTGAGGTGAAGACAGCTACGGTCAACGATTGGAGCGCCCTGTGCTGGGCTGGCGGCGAGATCTACAAGGCGAAAGACTATAAGGGTCTGGAGATCATGGACCGCGTGGGCGGCGGCGATTCCTTCGCTTCCGGCCTCATCTACGGTTTGATGACCACCGGTGATGCCGAGACAGCGGTCAACTATGGAGCGGCCCATGGCGCGCTGGCGATGACCACACCGGGCGACACGACCATGGCGAGCAAGAAGGAAGTGGAAGCCATCATGGGCGGCGCCGGAGCCAGAGTGCAGCGGTAACATAGCGTAAACGCGGTGATTGACTGACATCTGTCATAAAAACATACATATGGCCATATAGAATCTGTAAATGGTGGTATCTGTAGCCATCGAAGCAAAAACAATATGAGGCTGTATGTGTTTGAATAAGGAGCTGAAAATATTATGAACGAAGTATTACAGAAATTTTATGACACCGGCATCATCCCGGTGGTGGTATTAAATGACGCCAAAGACGCAGAGCCGTTGGGAAAGGCTCTGGTAGAAGGCGGCCTGCCAGTTGCGGAAGTGACCTTCCGTACCGATGCAGCAGAGGAATCCATCCGCATTCTCGCGGAGAAATACCCGGATCTTCTGGTAGGAGCGGGCACTGTGCTCACCACAGAGCAGGTGGATCAGGCCGTGGCAGCCGGCGCGAAATTCATCGTCAGCCCTGGCCTCAATCCAAAGGTTGTGCAGTACTGCCTGGACAAGGGCATCACGGTGACACCAGGCGTGGTGACTCCTGGCGAGATCGAGAAAGCTTTGGAGTTGGGTCTGGAAGTTGTGAAATTCTTCCCGGCAGAACCATCAGGCGGACTGCCGATGATCAAGGCAGTGGGCGCGGCTTATACGAAGCTCAAATTCATGCCGACCGGCGGCATTAATCTGAAGAACGTGGTGGATTATCTCAAATCGGATAAGATTCTCGCCTGCGGCGGGAGCTGGTTGGTGAAGGGTGACCTTATCTCAGCGGGAGAGTTCGATAAGATTACGGAGATGTGCAAGGAAGCTGCGCAGATCGTGAAAGATATCCGTGGGTAACAGGGGATTGAAAACGGTTACATCATGGTTCATTATACTGTGAACAGTAATGGTGAACAATAATAATATCGAAACGATGGATTTGATGTTATGTGATGATCCATGAGATATCAGGAAGATTTTACCCTGATTTAACCAAGGATAAAATTCACAGAGGACCGGTAAAGGAGGAGACCATGAAACAAAAAGCAAGCGATCAAGTCATTTATTATGAAAACACGGACGGACCTGTGATCGGATCTGTCTCTCGTAAGATCATTGAAAAGGATGGCTTGACATTTAAAGATATCGACGGTTCCGGGGAACTGACTGCCGTCAATGACTGGCGCTGCCCGCCGGAAGAACGGGCGGCTGCCTACGTAAAGGAACTGAGCGTGGACGAGAAGATTGCCCAGCTGTTCATTTCAGACTGGCGGATGGGACCGAAATACCCGACTCCGACGCTGCCCGAGCATGAATATATCACGGATGAAAGCGGCCTGCTCGATGAGGCGGAGGTGACTGGAAAGACCATCTTCGGAGAACAGGGGCTTCCGGGAACGACCACCTTATTAAAGAAGTGGTTTTCCCGGCATCTGATCCTGCGGGCGAATGCTACCCCGGAGGATATGGCGGACTGGCTCAACCAGCTGCAGGCCGTGGCGGAGGAATGCGAGCACTTTGTTCCGGTGCAGGCGGCCTCCAATTCCCGCAATGAGAACGGGGAACTGGTCTTCGGCATGAACGACGCCTTCGGCACGCTGGCGACCTGGCCGGGCACCTTAGGCATCGCGGCGGCGGTCCGCGGAGACAACCTGGAGGTCATCGACCGTTTCGCCGACTGCATCCGCCGGGAATGGAAGGCCTGCGGCCTGCGCAAGGGGTATATGTACATGGCAGACTGCCTGACAGACCCGCGCTGGCAGCGTTCCTACGGTACTTTCGGGGAGGATCCGGCACTGAACACGGCGATTTTTGAGCATCTGATCCCTGGGATCCAGGGCAGCGAAGACGGCGTGACGATGGATGGCGTCGCCATGACCGTGAAGCATTTCCCGGGCGGCGGCGCCAGAGAGAATGGATTTGACCCGCATTATGCTGCCGGCCAGTGGAATGTCTATGCGACCGAGGGATCCTTGCAGAAATACCATTTGCCGGCTTTTGCGCCAGCGGTAAAATACCACGCGTCCTCCATCATGCCGTACTATTCCAAACCATCGGTGCGGAAGAGTGCGCCGCAGAAGGATATGGAAGGGAAGCCGCTGGCACTCGATCCTTACGGTTTCGCCTACAATAAAGTGTTCATCGACGGCGTCCTGCGCAAACAGATGGGCTTTGACGGATACATCAATTCGGACACCGGCATCGTCCATAATATGTGCTGGGGCGTGGAAGCGCTTGACAAACCGGAGCGGATCGGCTTCGCCGTGACCCAGTCCGGCGTAGATCTCATCAGCGGGCTCTTCGACAACGAGATGGGAAGGGAAGCCTACGACCGTGCCACGAACGGCTACTATGACGAGCATCCGGTTCCGGAAGGCTATAAGAAAGAAGACCTGGTGCTCACCGATGAGAGCCTCGACCGGGCGGTGACCCGGACCCTGACCGAGATGTTCCGCCTGGGGATGTTCGACAACCCATACGCAGACCCGCAGCAGGCGGCTGTCACGGCGACCCTGACGGAAGACCGCGAGGAAGCCGACCTTGTCCACCGCAAGAGCGTCGTCCTTTTAAAGAACCAGGATGTGCTGCCACTGACGACAGCACAGCTGGAAGGAAAGAAGATCTATGCCGAAGCCTTCGCGAAGGACCCGCGGAATGCCGATGCTTCTACAAAGAGACTGAAAGAGCTCCTCACAGGTTACACGCTGATTGAGAACTTCACGCTGACGGATGACCCGGCGGAAGCGGACTATGCCATCCTGATGGTGACCCCGTCCTCCGGTGAGTACTTCAACGCGACGCCTGGTTATCTGGAGCTGGATATCTGTGAGGGCAAGGAAGTCTGTGACGTCGATGAGAGTGGCAAGCCGATGGCGAGCACGCATATGGAGACGACCGTCACGGGCATGGGACGCTATCAGGAGATCACCGAATCTGTCCACGCGAACGGCGGCAAGGTGATCACGAACATCAACATCTCCCTCGCATGGCTCGTGGGGAACGTGGAGAGCGTCTCCGATGCGCTGACTGCCGGGTTCGATACCTATCCGGAAGCCACGCTCGATGTAATCTTCGGAGACTTCTCTCCGGTAGGAAAACTTCCTGTCACCCTGCCGAGGAACGATGCCGTCCTCGCGGTAAACGCGGACGGGGAATGCATCAGCCCGAACGATGTTCCTGGCTATGACAAGGACCAGTATATGCCTGAGAACCTGAAGGATGAGAATGGAAAGGCTTATGCCTACAGAGACAGTGCAGGCAATTATTATGAGCTTGACTTTGGTCTGCGTTACGAATAAACATTAGTCCAATCATTCTTTATATAGTTTCATTTCATATTAGATTTAGATGCGGGTTTGAGGTATCGTCAGACCCGCATCTTATAATAAGACTTCACGAATGCCATTGTATATAGTCAATACATTTTCTGTAAAAAGAGAGATTCCTTTCGTGGAAATAGTGAATGATAGAGATAATCTGTCTAAAGGAGGGATACCATGCATGTAACTACTTCAAGATCAAAAAATACGGAATCCTTTTACATAACAAAATCCTATTTCAGCGACCAGGGAAAAAGTACTTCCAAGATCATCCGTAAGCTCGGCACATTATCGGAATTATCCGAAAAACTGGGAACCGACCGTGACGGCGTTATGGCATGGGCAAAAGAACAGGCCAGACTGGAAACGGAAAAATGCAAAGAAGAGAATGTAAGAAAAACGGTCGTTATTCCGTTTCGTGTCGACAGGCAGATGGATTATAATGGAAGAAAATTATACGAAGGTGGATATCTGTTCCCTCAATCCATCTATTATCGATTAAAAATGGATTGCATTTGCAGAAAAATCAAAAAAAAGTATGCATGCGAATGGAAACTGAATGCCATTTTATCCGATTTGATTTATGCCAGGATTGTGGCACCTTTTAGCAAGACGTCTTCCTATCAGACAGTCAGCAGATTCCTGGAACCGCCTGCCTATGAACTCGAAGATATTTATCGTATTATCCCGATTCTGGCACGAGAGAGTGACAATATCCAGCAGGAAGTATATAAAACCAGTTTGCATATGGGAGAAAGAAATATTCGGATGCTTCACTATGGCCGCTCAGAGTATATTTTTCAAAAAGAGAATCAAAACGGCAACATGCATGAAGAATATAGAAGTGAGTCAGGATTTACTCTGCATCGTGTCTTGATGGAAGAAACAGATTCCGGTTTTGAATTTTCTGTGGGCATGTTCCGGGATGACGATGGAATTCCTCTGGCATTTTCTGTTTGTCGGGGAGATACAGAAGAAAAGATAACGTCAAATTCCCTGGAGAGAAAAATAATCCGGGATATCGGATCTGAACGGATTATTTGTGGTGGAAAGATGACAGAAGCAGCTGATTTCAAAAAAGCAGACGGTATGGAGGAAGAGGCGTTTAAAATAATAAAAGCGGATTATATAAAGGCCAGTGAGACCGTACCCTGGGAGGACTGTGTCAAGGCTCATTTTCTGGTGTGTTTTCTTGCTCAGCTCATCTGTAGCCTGCTGGAAAAACAGTTGAACTACGAATATACTTACGATGAAATCGTGGAAGCATTGCAGGGAATGAATTTTGCCAGTATCGAGGAACAGGGGTACATGCCTCTGTATACGCGCACAAAGATTACAGACGCTTTACACGATGCCTGTGGCTTTCGCACAGATTATCAGTTCATCAATAAAAGCAAAATGAGAGAGATTCAGAAAAAAAGTAAAGGAAGAACATAAGAGGAGTTCCGTAAGACGGGACTCCTCTTATTTTTGTCTTAAAATAATAAAAGCAAGATAACTATCGTTTCCTGAAACGGATAAATAAAAACAAACCAGCGAGGATGACCACGTATAGGATGGCAAACGTTATGGACGAGTAAGCAATCATGCGTGCACCCATGAGAATGGCCAGGAGTGTGATTCCGTCTGTTGTGACAATATGGAAACTATCTGAAGTATTGGTCAGGAAAGGTTTCATGATGCCTCTTCTTTGCAATTCTGCGCAAATAGTTCCTAATATTGCAAAAATAGTAAAAATGATGGCTAGAATAATATCTATTGTTTCCAACGTATCCTTATTCCTCCTTTTCGCTAAATATTATCATAATTTTTAATTTGATTTTAACTTGGATCTTATTATATTGCAAGATTTAATATATTAAAATAATTTATAAATTATTATGATTGCTGACATTATATCAATAATTAGATGTTGCTTATGGTATAAGTACACTTAAAATGATGGTGTAACCA
>JAJQDO010000186.1 GCA_021202175.1 Clostridiales bacterium
GTCATAAACGCCGTCAATGGCTTTTGCCAATAAAATGGCATCCGCGCCGATTTCAATCGCCCGAAGAGCCGTCGCGGTATCTGTGGAAAAATATGGATGACCGGTTCCTCCTGCAAAAAATGTAACGGTTCCCTGTTCTAATTCCGCGACAGCGTCGTCTTTGGAAAAAAGTTCTGTAAAAGCCCCGCACTGAAATGGCGTATACACCTTCGTCTTCATGCCAACATGCCGAAACATGTCCGAAACATAAATGCAGTTCATGACCGTGGCCAGCATCCCGATCTGGTCTGCTTTGGTTCGGTCCATATTTTCGCTGGTCCTGCCTCTCCAGAAGTTACCTCCTCCGATCACGATAGCGACCTGCACGCCGGCATCGACCACCTGCTTCACCTGTCCTGCCACATCGAGTACCGTCGCCTCATCAAAACCCGTCTTTTTGTCTCCGGCAAGGGCTTCCCCGCTCAATTTTAACAAAACACGTTTTAAATCTTTTAAATCTTCCATGAGGATTCTCCTTTTTCTTCCTTGTATTTACAAAAACATTTGCAAATGATTCACTTCAAATTCAAATAACAATCACTCGAAGATTTACTCCGTTTTCATTGTTATATACACATCTGCAAATGATCTGTCAGCTGTTTTTACTCCGTCTCCACGACATTGTCCGCCAATGCCAGAGTGACCGAATTATTTAAAACACTACGATTCACGTAAGCCGCCGAGTAATAGCTGATATAATCACTGTAATCGTCTGTACCATAATTACTTGAAAAATAATCGCTGACAGTCTCATCGTCCGCTTCCAGACCCAATTCAGCAGCAACAGCGTCCGCGATCAGATACGATTTGACCATTTCCTCACAGCTGGAGTAATAGGCATCTCTCAATGCATCCTCATCTTCATAGCCGTAGCTGCTCAGATAGGTATCCAAGGTATATCCCTGGGAACTGAGACTGTATTCCAGCTGATCGATCATCACATCAAGCTGCGTATTCACCATATCTTCCGGGATCTCCTCAAACTCGCAGTTTTCAAGCATATATTCCCAAACATAATTGTAGATCTTATTATTCTTCAGGCTCTTTCTTATCTGCTTCTTCATGTTTTTGACCGAAGTATATCCGTAAGAATCCGTCAGATTCTCCGTCACAAAATCATCGGTCAGCTCGGGCGCTTCCGTCTCGCTGATATAATTAATCGTCGTGGTAAACACGGCATCCTGACCGGCAAGATCTTCGGATGAATAATCATCCGGGAAAGTAATGTTGACCTCAACGGTCTCTCCCGGCGTGTGTCCGATCAGCTGATCTTCAAATCCCTCTACAAAGGTTCCGGAACCGATGGTAAGATCATATCCTTCCGCGCTCCCGCCATCAAACTCTTCTCCGTCCAGCGTGCCGACATAGTCGATATTGACAACATCGCCATCTTCCACTTCCCGGTCGGTAACCTCAGACGTCGTCTCATAATTTTCCAGGATGCTGTCAATCTCTTCTTGTACTTCATCCGATGTCACACTGATCTCATCCGCCGAAACGTCTATGGATGAATAGTCACACAACGTCACCAGAGAACCATCATCGCCCTCCAGGGTTCCATCCTCATTGAGTCCCTGGCTGTAATCGACGGAGGACGACGCCACCACCGTTTCTGATTGTGCTTCTGTTGTGCTTTCCTCCGCGCTCTTGCTGTTTCCGCAGCCAGCCATCGTCACCGCCGCTAAAGCCAGTGTCAGACTAGCCGCTATCACCTTCTTTTTCATGATACGTATCCTTTCTTTGTGTGTGCTTATATATTCTATACTCAGTCTATATTCATTTTTATCCAATCTTTTCCATCGGAACACTTTCGTTTCTCTTTGTCTGACTCGTCCCTCTTACCGGGTTCCGCTCTCTCGTTCATATAAATTTTTTTCTCATAATGAAAGCGAATTCTAAGACGCCATTCTCTCCAGAATCTCCCGTTCCAATGGCTCCGCAATCACAGCCCCCTTGACGATTGCTTTTCGCGCGTAATAAAGGGCCTCACTCAGGGAAATCTCCACGCCCTTTCCTTCCATATACATCTTCGCCAGACTGTAGTGAGCCATCCGGTAATCGGCCATCTCCACCGCGTTCAAGAAGCAGGCGGCCGCCTCCGTAAACTCTCCGGAATGATAATATTTGGTCCCCATCTGATACATTTTCTTTGCTCTGGGCAAAGCATCCTCGAAAGCTTTCTCCTGCTCCAGCTGATAAGCCATAGCAATCTTTCTCGCCTTGACGATGGACTTCTCATACTTTGTATTTACCTCATAAGATCCGTCTTCTTTCTTAAGAAGTAACGTCTGGGTGGCCAATCCCTCCAGCAGATCATTCCGACAGGATACCAATTCATCCAGGGGAATCTCCGTATTCATAATTCGATCTGTCTTCTCGATATCAACGATATGATTCTCCTTAAGCGGAAGCTGTCCGACAAAAAAAACGGAATGCTTCATGACATTCTTTTTTTCCTCCGCACTCGAAGCATTCTGAACCATATCAACCATATGCATAATATTATCCTTTGTGAGCGTCTTGCCATCCATCATGACGCCGATCTTCGACTGTTCCAATTCCATCTTCCTCCCTGATAACAGCACAACCATATATCCTAGAAAATTATATTGCAATCCTTGCTATTTGTCAAATCAAGTACGATTCAATCTTATCAATCTCCTGGCTGTCGTTACTATTCACGGAGTAGGTGTAGTTCCCTGTGAATAGACTATAGTTTTGCACTTGTAATTATATCAATAAGCCTCGATGCCATCAATTCACTCTTCTCGAACAGGCCAATTCTCCAATTTTGGCATTTTGGTCTGTTTTTTTTCTTACTCCGTGCAGACCAATTTCTCATTTTTAGCATTTTGGTCTGACTTTTTTCTTACTCCGTACAGACCAATTTCTCATTTTTGGCATTTTGGTCTGACTTTTTTCTTACTCCGTACAGACCAATTTCTCATTTTTGGCATTTTGGTCTGATTT
>JAJQDO010000234.1 GCA_021202175.1 Clostridiales bacterium
CATAAAGGCCAATCAATTTTTCCAAATATTCTGAAAGTATTAAGTTGGGATACGTTTATCGAGCAAATCGGAGTAGAATCGCTGTTCCTCAGATGGCAGTTCCGCGATCATCTGGCGGAGAAAGCTGATGGTCATATCGCACAGGTACTGGGGTTTGCCGTCTGTTTTGCCTGTCTCATCCATGCAGATAGCGGGGCAACTGGTGCAAAACTGTTTTAGTCCGCAGTGGGTACATTCCTCACAAATCGAGATTTCTTTTCCGTTTGCGGCGATTTTCTGCCATGCCGTCTGAAAATCTGTTTTCCTCAGGTCAGCTTCCATCTCTTTCATCATCCCACAGGCAGTCAGATTGCCTTTCCAGTCAATCCAATAGCTGGAAAGACCTGCATGACAGGTAAATCCTTTCTCTATGTTGTCAGTCCATACCGGCAGCATCAGCCCGTTCAAAAGCAGTCTGGCTCTGGAAACCCGTTCGGAAGAAGGAACCTGCAACAGAGTGACGTTCTTTCGTGCCTTTCCAGCAGCTTCCGGCGGCATTCTGATTTCCCCGGCATCCACGCTCTCGCACTTTCGGACGGGCGGAAAGTTGTAACATACTGGTGTAAAGGGAAAGTCAAAATCTTTGGCAATTTGAATCATCTGTCCAATGTCACCTTGATTCTCTCCGGTGATGGTAAAATTCAGTCTGCATGGGAGCTTCCGTTTCCTCATCAGTCGGAGCGTATTCATTACCTGTGTGAATCCCTGTGGATTACGGCATAGGCGGTCGTATGTTTCATTGCTTGCCCCATATAGAGAAATATTAAATCTTTTACAGGCGTGATTCACAAAGAAATCCGCCCATCCTTCGTTAAATAGTGTACCATTCGTATTGATTGTGAGGACAAACCCCATCTCCTGTAGCGCCAGGTACAGCTCCTGAAACTCTGGATACAAAAGAGGTTCTCCGCCGGTCAGAAGGACATAGAGTGTCCCGGCATCCCTTGCACCTTCCATCATTCGTAGCCAGTCCGTCACATGAAGCAGCGGCTGTTCCAGTTCGGAGACAGAATGGCGAATATAACACATGTTGCAATCCATATTACACAGCGGCAGAAGCTCCAGCGCACCGCACAACGGCAGGTTTAGAGCATCCGCCCTGGCCTGTAGGGCTTTTTCTCCATTGTTCTGTGGTTCGTAAACATCCATTTCATTTTATCTCCAGATATGTTTCGAGTATTTCCACCGCTGACTGCTCCATGGTGCAATCCAGTCCGATGATGTCTATGTGTTCCACTAAATCAGCAGCCAGCGCAAAGGCCATATCCTGATCGGACGGGTTCCACCGGTTGATGGTCATTTCACTGATCAGGGCAATCGTTTTTTCCATCTTGCCCAGTATACGGATACGGTCTGCTTTCGCCTGGCGTAGCACAACGATGGCTCGCAGAGGGGCGCAGGTGTTGACACAGTCGGGAGAAGTGCCGTGGCAGGGAAATCCCGTAACGACCCATTCTCCGTTCCGTTTCCAGAGCAGGTTTCTGTCGCCATTGAACGCCTCCGCGTTCCGATATTTCTTCCAGAGGTCGGCCTGCGTGCTTTTTCCCGTACCGGAGGGTGCGCTAAACAAGACAGCCTGTTCCCGGTACAGGATACTTGCCGAATGGAGGGGGACCGCCTGATGTCCAAGCAGAAGATGCTCCAGTCCGACGTAGTTATAATAATGGTAGCGATAAAAACCGTTGTGAAAGCGCACATAAATCGTGCGCCCATCCTGAAAAGAGTAGCCGAAAGTTTGCTCGGTCAGATCCAGCGGGGAATAATAATAGCGGTACTCCTTACCATCCCGTTGGTAAATGCGCACGCCGATGTTTTTCGCAATAAAGTCGCCCTTGGGCTTCACGTCTGTTGTCCAGCCGAGGTCAATGGTATAATTCTCATATCTCGAATTATGCGGCTCGCAAAAATCGTCCGGCTCAAAGAGGGAGACCAATCCTTCTTCGCCAGAAAAGGTTAGAGAGATTGGCCCGATGTATCGTCTCTGTTCCATAGTAACTCCTAAGAAAAAGCCAGAGGACGGGCAGCCCTCTGGCTTTATTCAAATCAATTAGATAAACACTTGAAAGCACATCAATAGCTTTTGGCATCCGTGGTGGCAGCAGTCGAATCGTAATAAGCGATATGCCAGCCATTCTGATCTTTTAAAGTAGATCCTGAATTAGCGCCTTGGTCATTATGGCTGTAAATGTACGCTATTTGATCCTTATAAGTATCTGGTTTTGTTGTCCACGACATATCATCGTAGGTATATTTCCAAATGATATAACTGGTATTATTGTAGGTCCCAGTGTAGAAGGTCATAGCGCTTGTAGAGATAACTTCCACTTGTCCACCAATCAGGCATTCAACACTATAGCAAGCCATCACAGCATCACTCGGCGTATAGCGCATCACAGTAAAATCGGGTTTCGAATAAACTTTTTTATTTTCTTCCATATTAATTCTCCTTTGAAAATATATTATCTGTTGTCCCACTTTTCAGGAAATAATGCCGTTTGCCAGCGCTTTTTCCAGAAAGGCAGAAACATCCTGTACGGCTGTCTCCGTCGCAACGTCGTACCTGCTTTCCAACAACCTGATCAAATCAGCCTTTGTCTGTGGACTTTTCTTCATGCACTCCAACAGAAATGCGCCGCCTTCGGTGAAGGTAATCAATGCATTTAACTTGTGTGCCATTTTCCCGGTCGGGACAGCTAGAGTTTCACCGGCAATTTCCCTGATGATGAAATCCGGATTTGCCCGATACATCCTTTTTTCTTCCAGAGAACCATTTTGAGCAAGATGCCCTTCCAAATCTTTATCAGACAATTCAGCGATATCATCGTTAGCTGGCGAGTCACTATGGGCGACTTGGCGCCAATCAGGTTTCGTAAAGTGGCCTTTGTCCTTTTCCACGAGCCGGCCCCCTTTCTTTAAGTACACAGCTATAAGAATTGAGAGGCTGAAATCCCTGCTATTA
>JAJQDO010000008.1 GCA_021202175.1 Clostridiales bacterium
CAATTAGGGCAATAAAAATCTGCAACCGCCCTGTTATTCGGAAATTTATTAATTGTCGACCATCCACACACAGGACAATACATGTGCTCTGCCGTCCAAGATTCAGTTAAAACTCGAGCAATCTGTGATTTACTTTTATATCCACTTGCCAGATTACAATCCAACGACGTATCCATATCTCTATCTTTTCCACCCTATTACCATTTCATTATCACGAAAATGTTAGCAACCTCACTTGTCTCTGTAATGCGAACCGCACTGGACGATTTTCATGACATCTCCTTCAATGCGATACACAATACGATTTGCTTCGTCAATCCGGCAGCTCCAATATGCTGACAAATCACCGCTCAACCTTTCCGGTTTCCCGATCCTATCATATCCATTGCGTTCAATATCTTTGAGCAGCTGCAATATCCGTCTCAGGGTCTTTTTTTAAATAACCGCTTTTTCTCAAATAAAGCACCAGAGAATATCCGGCCGGTATCACCGCCGCCAGAATAGTGGCCGCCGTCGGAAGCAGAATTCTTCCCATAAACACCGCTATAATCCACAAAAATCCAGCTAACACAAAGAGCCAGCCCGCCAGTCTGTTCGTCTTATTCCAGTTTTCTGTATCGTTAAGTGTCCAAGGAAGCTTCACGCCCACCGTATAATTCTGCCTGCATTTCGGCAGGTAATTGCCGACTGCAATGAACAGGGCGCCACAGAAAATCTCCACAACCGCCAGGGTGTCCAGAGCAATGCCCAGAGCGTTCGCGTAAATCCCCGCCGTGCAGACCCAGCTGACTGCTGGGCATATCCAAAACACCAGCAAGAGCATTTTGGAATCAATCCCTTTCTTCCTCGGATCCAGAAGCGTAGAAAAAACACAGAGAAAGTGAAGCGCCAGAATCATGCACGGCAGACCAAACACCGCAAAATACCTGCTACTCCATCCATTCGCCTCACCACTCGATTCGAAATGAGTCGCCATAGATTCTGGCAATGAATCCCAAGTCATAATACCGATCAGCATCGGCAGTATAATTACAATACAAGTTAATATGATCCGCATACGATACTTTTTCAACATTTTCTTTTCTCCTTCTTACGAAATAAACTTTCATCACGTATCCGAGGCGTCATCAGGCTTTTCATACTCCATCTTATCTTCAGCGGACACCGAATCAGCCCTTAAATCCGTCAGCCAAGCCATGATTTCCTCCAGCACAGAAGTATTCAATTCATAATAAATATAATTTTTAACTCTGTTTTCCTTGACTAGTCCAGATTCCTTTAGAATCCGCAAATGATAAGAAATCGTCGCTCCAGTCATATCAAAATGACTTCCGATTTCCCCGGCGGAGAGGCTCTCTTTTCTTAATAAGTCCAGAATATTCCGTCGAACCGGATCGGACAGTGCTTTGAAAGTTTCCGCAAAGCCCAACTGTTTCACACTCCTTTCACTGGGCATTTCACCACCCTCTGGCTTCATTTCTTCATCAGAACATATAAATAGTATTTAGATTTTTTTCTAAATTCATTGTACTCGGTTCGGATTGAGCAGTCAAGAAGTATTTAGATTTTTTTCTAAACATCTGCTGCCCACGTATAAATAACACCACCCTGCCATCACAGGACAAAATAAAACCGCAGAAACGCCTTTAGAGAAAGCATTTCTGCGGGTAAGTTTATTATTCGAACTCGTCTTTTACAATCGTACGAAAGGTTATAAAACGCATTATCAATACGCATTTTGTCCGAATTATGATGATTTATTCGGGCATTCCGGTTCGTCCACATAGTTTTTGTAGCCAAAATGTAGCCACTCGTTTTTAATTCATCTCGATTATCTGTCAGGCAGATCACCGATTTTCGGAACTCATTTAGAGTCACCGCCGGTGGCTTGTCTATAGTAACGAAATGCACGTTAAACATTTCTATGCTCAGACATCATATCGGCTTCTTTATCGTCGCTTTTATCGTCGCTTTTTTAGTGACGATTCATTTTAATTTATACATTCTTCCTTTATTCTTTCCGTTATCTACAAGCTTATCTGCCGCTACAAGTTCTTTCAAGAGTTGCTTTGTTCTTGTTTCTTTAAGGCTCAATAAATCTATAAACTCAGATGTCTTATGCCACTGCCCATCCGCCATGAAATCCAGAATTGCTGCATACTTTTCTTCTGTTTTTTTAGTAATACTTTTAATTCTATTCCGAGTATCTTTCGTCTCCTCAGGTTCATCCTCCAAAAACGCCGAATGTATCGGTAAACGAATCCGCATCGCCCGTCTGGCCTCATCCGTAAAAAATTCCGCCCGGGGAGAACCGTTCCTCTCAAGCTCTTCCTGTATAGTTGGGATCCCCGATGAGTGACCTTCTGACAAATCCAATTCTTTTAAAAACTCTCCCAGGCGACGGTTGCGATAATATCGTGATACAAATCTCTGTCCCTCCGCAATCGTATCATTTGAAATCGACCGGTCTATCCCCGGGAAATTCATAATATTGATACAGTCCGGCTCTATTTCAATTGTCACAGGCTCATTGGACATATAATCCCGATGATAAAATGCGTTAACAACAGCCTCCTCGATCGCCTGATAAGGATAATTCATAATCCGAAGCGACTCCATCTGGTTCGGCACCTTGATGACCTTTTCACGAATAAAAAGATTACGGAAACGCTCCATTGTTGCCTGTATCATCTGAGGTACAGAACCTGTGATGTTTGGATAATCTTCACTCACGCTCGGATTTTTAATGCTTCCCTCCGGGAATGCAGTCATCTGCACATAGGTATAGCGAAAAAATTTTTCAGGATGTTCGCAAAACATCATAAGCGCCACATTCTGGATATAGCGAAGTTCCGGCGGACCCTCAAGCAACTGCATTTCATCTAAAATTGCCTCCACGCCTCGCTCCAATGTCATTTAGATAAGGTTGCAGGATATGTATAAAATTATCCACTGCCACCA
>JAJQDO010000029.1 GCA_021202175.1 Clostridiales bacterium
GGGGCAAAAAAATGCCCTCTTATCTAACCTACCTCTGGTTCTTTCCTTATTAATTTTTCGTATTCATGATTATTCCTTTTTTTGTATGCGTATATGTTTTTTGTTTGTGCATATGTATAAAAATTCCCTGACTGGACATAATTCTTAACAGAATTCCAATGGAGTTTTCAATAGAAATATGACTAGATAACAGGGTGTTCGGCTTTTGATTTTCTAATCAAGCTATAGATGTATGGCTTATGATATTCCGAGCCATCCGCTGCTCTCCCAAAAAAGCATAAATAATGTTAATAAATTATTACGAAAGTACATATACTTTATTAACCAAATTCATTTTTTACGGGAATATTCATTCCTGTTGAAATGAAAACGTTCCCTCAAAGGTTGGAACGTTGTAATGAGAATACTTTTTATGAGATAAGGGAGAGGTGCATCAATTTGAAAAACAGACGCAGAAATCAGATAAAAACACTTTTTATGATAGCAGTCCTGGGATTTATCCTGTGGTTTCAATCGGTAGAAGCGGCACAGCAGGGATTTCCCTTGATTGCGGAGGACGGGGAAAGTATCCATGCGGGGATTTCCATAATGGAAAAGGAGATAAATGGAAGCGTCAGCCAGGTGGACAGCGGCAAGGGCAGCGCGAGCAGAACCAACACGCAGGAAACGATGGAGAATCTGAACATGTATGACGATCTGACGACGATAGAAAAACAAATATTATATAAAGTGGTTTCCATGGAATGTGATACCGGTTACGAAGGTTCTCTGGCAGTGATCAGCTGTATGATGAATCGTACACAGTCTGATAAATATTCGGACGATCTGATGGAAGTGGTGACGGAAGATTCCCAGTTTACGGCGTATTATGACAAGGAGACGGGAACGTACCCGTATGTGGACCGGGAGCCGTCCGAGGAATGCATCGCCGCTGTGGAGGACGCTCTGTATAAAGGGAAACGGAATATTCCTTCTTACATTTTATATTTTCGCTCATCGGATTATACTTCCCTGCCGGGATATAAACGGTATGCGCAGATAGGAGACAACACTTATTTTTATCTGGATGAGGATGTGGAATGAAAAAATGTTTCGGAATCATGTTGTGGAAAGTGTAAAATTGACGCTTTTCGATGTTTGACTTTCCGGTTATGGAACCAGATCTTCGATACATTTTATCATCGTGTCTTCTTAAGGTCATATTATTTGTCTTGTGCCTGAAAAATAATTATGTTATGATATAACGCAGTTGGCAGGGTTACGTCGACGTGGGCAGCGTATGTACATGCGATGGACCCTGTATTTTTGTATTTTCACCAGGAGGATGACTATGGAAGAGAATGTATCGAAAAATTTTATTGAAACAGCGATTGATAAGGATTTGGAAGAGGGAGTGTACGATCATGTGATGACCCGTTTCCCTCCGGAACCGAACGGATATCTTCATATAGGACACGCGAAGGCCATTTTGCTGAATTACGGGGTGGCACAGAAATATCACGGAAAGTTTAACCTGCGATTTGACGACACGAATCCGGTAAAGGAGAAACAGGAGTTTGTGGAGTCCATCAAGGAGGACGTGCAGTGGCTGGGCGCTGATTTTGAAGACCATCTGTATTTTGCTTCCGATTATTTTGAACAGATGTATGAGGCGGCGGTCACGCTGATCAAAAAGGGGAAGGCCTTCGTCTGTGACCTGTCGGCCAGCGAGATACGTGAGTACCGGGGCACTCTGACGGAACCGGGCAGGGAGAGTCCTTACCGGAACCGCAGCATGGAGGAGAATCTGGACCTATTTGAGAGGATGAAAAACGGCGAGTTCGCGGATGGGGAGAAAGTGCTGCGCGCTAAGATCGACATGGCCAGCGGCAATATGAATATGAGAGATCCGGTTATCTACAGGGTGGCGCATCTGCACCATCATAATACCGGAGATAAATGGTGCATATATCCGATGTATGATTTCGCTCATCCGATCGAGGATGCCATCGAGGGCGTGACCCATTCCCTCTGTACCCTGGAGTTTGAGGACCATCGGCCGCTCTATGACTGGGTGGTGCGCGAAGTTGGCTTTGCGCAGCCGCCGAGACAGATTGAGTTTGCCAAGATGTATCTGACGAACGTGATTACCGGAAAGCGATATATCAAGAAGCTGGTGGAAGACGGCACGGTAGACGGCTGGGATGACCCGCGGCTGGTCTCCATCGCGGCTCTGCGGCGCAGGGGATTTACCCCGGAGTCCATCCGCACTTTCGTGGAACTGTCTGGCATCTCCAAGGCCCAGAGCTCGGCGGATTATGCCATGCTCGAGTACTGTATCCGCGATGATCTGAAGATGAAACGGTCGAGGATGATGGCAGTGCTTGATCCGGTCAAAGTCGTGCTCTCTAACTATCCGGAGGGGCAGATCGAGTACCTGGATGTGGAAAATAATAAGGAGAACGAGGCGCTGGGCGTGAGAAAGGTTGCTTTTGGCAGAGAGATCTATATCGAAAGAGATGATTTCATGATCGAACCTCCCAAGAAATATTTTCGCCTTTATCCAGGCAATGAAGTCCGTCTCATGAATGCGTATTTTGTAAAATGTACGGATTATAAGACCGATGAGGAGGGCAACGTGACGGAGATCATCTGCACCTACGATCCGGAAACGAAGAGCGGGAGCGGATTTACCGGCAGAAAGGTGAAGGGGACGATTCACTGGGTATGCGCTTCTGACTGTGTGGACGCGGAAGTGCGCCTTTATGAGAATATCGTGGATGAGGAGAAGGGCGTCTATAATGAGGATGGCAGCCTGAATCTGAATCCGAATTCCATGACGGTGATGGAACATTGTAAGCTGGAAACCTGCCTCAAGGACAGCAAGGCCTATGACAGCTATCAGTTCGTGAGGAACGGGTATTATTGCTGTGACGCGAAGGATAGTCGGCCGGACCATCTCGTCTTTAACCGGAT
>JAJQDO010000055.1 GCA_021202175.1 Clostridiales bacterium
GGGTATCAAGGGTGAAGAGGCAAAGAAGTTGGCACTGGAGATGTTGAAAAAGGTTGGCATCCCGGATCCGGAACGCCGGTACAACCAGTATCCGCATGAATTCTCTGGCGGGATGCGCCAGCGCGTGGTCATTGCCATCGCTGTGGCCTACCATCCGGATATTCTGATCTGCGATGAGCCGACGACTGCACTGGATGTGACCATTCAGGCACAGATTCTGAATCTGATTCGGGAACTGCAGAGAGAACTTCACATGACCGTCATCTACATCACCCACGACCTGGGCGTGGTGGCGAATGTGGCAGACCGCGTGGCTGTCATGTATGCCGGTCAGATCGTGGAGGTCGGCAATGTCGATGAGATATTCTACGATGCATGGCATCCGTATACCTGGGCGTTATTGTCCGCTCTTCCACAGCTTGGTGTGAAGGGTGAACCGCTTCCGACGATTGACGGTACGCCACCGAATCTGTTTAATAAGATACAGGGTGACGCATTCGCACCGAGAAATAAGAAAGCGTTAAAGATTGATTTTGAGGAGGAACCACCGTTCTTTGATGTGACGGAAACCCACAAAGCGAAGACATGGTATCTGGATCCGAGAGTCAAAGGTAAGATCGAGCAGCCGAAAGCAATTCGGGCACTGCGCACAAAAACGAAGGGAAGAGGGTAATACGATATGGCAGAAAGAGAAAAATTGATCGAGATCAAAGATCTGCAGATTACCTTCGGAACGGGAAGGAAAAAGTTTGTGGCAGTCGATCATGTAAATTTTGACATCTACAAGGGGGAGACCTTCTCCCTTGTAGGAGAATCCGGTTCCGGCAAGACGACCATCGGCCGGGCCATCACCAGAATCAATCCCGTTTCAGCCGGAGAGATCTATTTCAAGGGGCAGAAGATCAGCGGCAAGATTTCCAAGGAGATGGACCTGGAAGTAATCAAAAAATGTCAGATGATCTTCCAGGACCCGATGGCTTCCTTAAATGAGCGGGCCAAGGTAGACTACATCATTTCCGAAGGTCTGATCAATCATCATCTGTATAAAGATGAAGAAGACCGGGAGAATAAAGTGCAGGCTGCCCTGCGAGAAGTAGGACTGCTGCCGGAATTCGCGTCCCGGTTCCCTCACGAATTTTCCGGAGGACAGCGGCAGCGTATCGGTATCGACCGCGCACTGATCATGGAGCCGCAGTTTATCGTGGCGGATGAGCCTATCTCGGCACTGGACGTCTCTATCCGCGCGCAGGTTCTGAATCTGCTGAATGAACTGAAAAAGACCAGAGGTCTGACCTATCTCTTTATCGCCCACGACCTGTCGGTGGTAAGATTCATATCAGACCGTATCGCCGTCATTCACAAAGGACGTATCGTGGAACTGGCTGAGGCAGAGGAGTTGTTCCTTCGTCCGTTCCATCCTTACACGAAGGCACTGCTTTCCGCCGTTCCCATCCCGGACCCGGAACTGGAGAAGAACAAGACGCTGATCGTCTACGATCCATCTATGCACGACTATTCCATCGATGGGCCCGTGTGGGAGGAAGTGCTTCCGGGTCATTTCGTCTGGGGGAATCAGAAGGAGCAGGAGCAATATCGAAAAGAAATCTGAGAGAAGTTGTTGGAATCACTGCAGAAATCACTGCAGCAAGAATCTGAGGAGCTTTCTGGAATAAAGTATGATGTCAGAATTTTTAGATATTTAATGAAGTTTTTCTGGAAAAGGAATGGCGACAGGAATGTAGAAGTATTTTCTGGAAAAAGAATGGCGACAGGAATGTAGAGGGATTTTCTGGATCATAAGAACTGCAACAAAAAATGTTCGGAAATGTAAGGCTGTTGCAGTTCTTGTGGGAAGGAAGTACTAAGTTACATACTAGGTGTTTTGATAGCCAGCCGGAAACGGCTGGCTATGTGCTATGTTTAGATTATATTGATTATATTGCACAAATTAAAAAAATCAGTTAAGATGATGTAAGAGACGAAAGGTCAGAAATGTATTTAATTTTCCAAAGAGCATCTGACTTTAAGTCCGTGGCATCATAGTTTTTGATTTTATGCATTCATCGGTTCTTCGTAGGAAGTTTCAACATCTAACTTTAGATCCGTAGCATCACAGTTTTTGATGCTTTATATAATCGAAAGCATGCGCTAAGAAAGATATGTGTCCGAATCAGGGGAAACAAAAAGTCAGGTGTCCACATTTATGGGCACATTAAAAGCGTTTTCTAATGTTTCAATTATCAATATGCTTCAATTATCAATAGATATGGAATGGAGATTCAACGAAAATGATACGAAAAATCAGGAATATATTTCAACCATATATGATTCGCCCCATGATTTATCAGTGCGTCACCAGATATCTGACGGCAATGGTGGTGATTCTGCTCTGGAACCGGTTCATCAATGGAAATCAGGTGTATTCTGTGGTGAGAGACGGTTTTTTTGTCGTGGGACTGTTCTTTTTTGCCTTGGCATGGTTTCAGTATCTGAAGATGGACGGGATGACGGTGCATCACTTGCTGGAAGGACGCCACAAGACGAAAAAACGACATAGCAGCAAAGATATAGCAGATTTTGTGGACGAGAAGATTATTCCTTTTGATGAACTGGAAGAAGACGAGAAGACGGTCTGCAGATTCCTGAATCATATCATTTGTGGGCTTCTGTATCTGGTGCCGGCGCTGGTTGCGCTGTTTATTCTTTAAAATTATTGTTAGACTTATGCGAAAAACGCCAGGTTTCATTTAATTAATTGATATTGCCCGTGAATTGTAACGATCAACGTTAATATTCACGAGGTACAGATGGGAGATTGATATTATTTCTTTCCTTCTATACGGACTAATCTTGTGATTATGTTGTTTTGGTCCGTACGTTTCTCCTTTCTGTACGGACGGATTTTGTGATTTTGTTGTTTTGGT
>JAJQDO010000313.1 GCA_021202175.1 Clostridiales bacterium
TGGCGCATATGTTGATTGATAGGATAGATTGCATCGATACGGTAGGGAATCCGGTAATCAACCTGCGCAGCGCATCGGCGAAGGCTTTTCAATAATATATAATTCGAAGATACCCCGTCCACATCATAATCAGAGATAATGCGGATTCTGGCACCTGTCTTTATCTTATCTTTTATCAATGCGGCGCCTTTTTCCACATCTTTCAGGAGCCAGGGATCATACATATCTTTTAAAGAGCCGTAAAGATACCGCTGCATTTCCTCTTCCGTGGTCAGATCCCGGTTTCTCATGAGCCTGGCGAGCACCGGGCTGATGTGAAAATGCGCGGCGATGGCGTTAAAATCCGCTCTTTTTGATGCTATAAACCATTGTTCCATATCTATCCTCCTCAGGCTGTCTAAAATACAATTAATTCATATAATATTTTCATCGCAAACTCCACATATGCTTTTATCATTATTTTATCCCCCTCGGACAGATTATTTTTCATATTTTACTGTAATCAACACATCGAAATAGTTTCGTTTAACGCTGATAAGTCGATTATACTGTTTCGTCAGAATCCGTGCAAGGGAAACATGCAGAATCCTACTTAAACTTTCACAGCAAATGCTATTGTTCACGGGGTAGTGGATAGTTCATGAGCAGACAAAAATGACAGAATTATGAAAATAATCCGTAACAGAATAAAAATGAACGAGACAAAACAGATAAATTGATAAAATTGATCTGTTCGGATGAAGAAAAATCAGACCAAAATGCAAAAAATGTGAAATCAGTCTGCTCAGAGGAAGAAAAAAATCAGACCAAAATGCAAAAAATGTGAAATCAGTCTGACCGGAAGAAGAAAACCGTACATGCCAAAATTCCCAAATCAAGAACTTGGCATGTATGAAGAAGAAAAATACATATCGAAACCCCAAAAACAGTAATCTGGCATGCACGATTCTGGAGGAGATCTGCCACCCTACGGACAAAGCGGCAGAATCATCATAATGGTACATAGGAAACCTGCTATGAGATTCCATTTCGTAGGCCTGTCTTGTCAGGGCTGCTTCCGCATATATGCTTATTCTGCATTTCTGACGAAGTGAAGGATAGCAACATCACCAAATGGTT
Organism: Clostridiales bacterium; assembly: GCA_021202175.1. Lineage (GTDB taxonomy): Bacteria > Bacillota > Clostridia > Lachnospirales > Lachnospiraceae > Anaerobutyricum. The sequence goes on from JAJQDO010000313.1 coordinate 1,120, forward strand.
TCGCATCAGCAAGCGTATATTCAAGCGTTTTGCCAACTACCGTCTCCAGCACGCCACCACCGTTGATCACAACAGGGAGCAGATTAAAGAAAAGCTCATCGGCAAGACCGGCGCCAAGGAAGGAGTTAAAAGTCATTGTGCCGCCAACGACGCAGGCTTTGGCAAAACCTTTGCTTTCGAGATAAGCGATGGCATCTTCTGCACTTTTTGCCGTATAGACATCGGCTTCTGTATCTTCCGGGTTCATCACCACGACTTCCAAGGTGTCCAGGACCTCCTTCATCATCGGGGCAAACATCTGATAGGTGGTCAGTCCCATGATGACATTTCCGCATTCGATGGCTTTCGCGAAGCCCATACCGGAAATCTCCTGGGGAGCCTGATACGCGTTGGACTGCGCCGCCAGGATCAGCTGTCCATTTGCGGCTAAATTTGCTACAAGTTGTACTTTCATTGTGGATCTCCTTTCATTTTGTAAACATTATACGTGTTTTTTGCATTGGATATCAATTGCCGGCGTTTATTTATACGCATTTTTTGCACTGGATATCAATTGTCGACGTTTATTTATACGCATTTTTGTACTGGATATCAATTGCCGGCGTTTATTTTTATTTTGAGAACAGTGTCTTTCGAGCGTCGTTCATAAATTCTTTATAGTTCATTCCGTTTGATACAACGATTGCGCGCTGGACAAGCAACAAAGGCATGATCAGGAGCAAAATCGCCCACAGCCAATAGATTCCTCTAACCAATCCATTGGAATAAAGGTAGTAATAGCCGTAAACGGCTACGGGAAACTGTACAAAGACTGCGGTGATCAGACCTGGCGAGTAAAATCTTTCTTGATTGATATGGGCGGCAGCCAGATGCATAATGATCTCCACAATACCGATGAACAGAGTGGACATGACTGGCCAAACCCATCCTGCAAGAAACGCCGGAAGAACCGTTGCATACAAGGTAAACAAGAGTAGCCCAAACTTCGCTACACCAAGATTTTTCAGCTTCAATCCTGTCATGTCCATGACCAGTTCAACAAATCCACCCGGAAATTTCAGTTCTTCCGTTTCATGCAATGCCAATGCCACAATGTACAGGATAGGCAGTTTATGCAGCATATCAATTTTGTTCCAGCCAACAGCCAAAATAACCAACGCAATAACGCCCAGCAGCGTTGTCAACCAAAAGCTGTACTTTCTCATAAACTTTTCCATATGTTCCTCCTCTTAAATGCTTTCTGCCACAGTGCGGGCAAATTTCCATTCCCGTGCAATCGTCTCTGCGACTTTTTCTTATTGCCGCTTTGCGAATGATATATAACTTATATATTCATATTGTATGTTCATATTGTATATTCATAATTCTCATCATATTCAAAGTTTCTTTCTGGATTCTTTCTCCATTTTAGCACTTGAAAATTCCATCACACTGTTGTATTTTATTATAGAAGGAAGTCTGTTTGAATGCAACCATCAGTATTTTCAGAATTGTTGGAATTTTTGTGGGAGGGGAGCATCTTTTATGTCAGAATCCAGGACAAAACAGCACACCAGGGAACAAATAAAAAAAGCCTTTATCTGCTTGCTTGCAGAAAAAGGCTTGCATAAAATCTCTGTCACCGCAATTACAGAGATGGCAGGCATCAATCGTTCGACTTTTTACGAATATTATCCGGATGTCCGCTTCCTGTTAGAAGATATAGAAAGCAGCCTCCTTGCCGATTTAAGTACAGGGTTTCACTCTGCCTATAAAGATTTCAAAAGTGAAAGACTGGATCAAATATTTGCTATGGGGCTT
>JAJQDO010000279.1:0-378 GCA_021202175.1 Clostridiales bacterium
TCCACCCCGAGGAGCCAGTATCATCGCGCCCAACAACATTGGGGAGTCTGGTGCACCGACGATGACACCCATCGTAGCACTCGCGCCCATAACGGCTCCTCTGTCTCCTCCCATTAACTTACCACCTTGAATCGCAATCAGCAGTGGGAGCAGATAGTTCAGCATTGGACTGTTGAGTTCCGCAAGTTGCTCGTTAGGAATCCATCCTGACGAAATAAACAGGGCACAGATAAAACCCCATGCGATAAACGCGCCGATGTTCGGCATAACCATCGCGCTTAAGAACTTTCCTAAACGTTGTACTGCATTTTTCATATTACATTATTCTCCTCTCTTAGAATGTTTTCAGTCAGGTGCCTGGGCTTATGTTCCAGCATT
>JAJQDO010000279.1:388-2895 GCA_021202175.1 Clostridiales bacterium
CTTTCTCAGGCTATCGCCTGTGTTCTTGATGATTTTATTGTAAAGGAAATTCTTTCGAAATACAAACGAATGATATCGCAAGTTTGTCGCAAAGCATTCCCGACAAAACTTGTCACTTTTGCTAATTTATCTAATTTACATTGATTATTTTGTGCAGATTTACTATATAAGCGTTCTCAATAGACATATTTTCCATTATACCCATTTGCTATTTGTCAAAATATCGAATCTTATGTATAATATAGACAACTCATACAGGAATTCGTACAGAAGATACAGCAAAACAAAACGCATCACGCCGGGCGCTAACATCACCTACATCATAAGAAATTGTACGATTGCTATGTAATTTCAAAAGAAAGAGAGAAAATCATGCTGTTAACACAACGTGCTGAAAAAATCATCCGGGTTCTGCTTCGTTTTCCGCAGGATAACCCGGTCACCATCGGAATTATATCGGAAGAATTGGGTGTCAGCGACCGCTCTGTGCAGTGAGAACTGCCCACCGTAGAAAAATGGTTAAATGCCAACGGTTTTCATTTTGTGCGCAAGCGCAGTGTCGGGCTGATTTTGGATGAACCACAGGAACGCAGAAACGAACTGCTTGCTCTCCTGGAAGAAAATAAAAACGAAGACGAACCTGTCGATAACCGCAAGGATCGGGATGAAATCGTGTGTCGCGAACTGCTATTTACCGATGAGCCTATCAAAGCCTATTACTTTACGGATAAGCTTGCCATCTCGGAAGGAACTCTGACCACTTCCCTGAATCGTCTGGAAAAATGGTTTGAAAAATACCAGCTTACACTGGTTCGCCGCCCCGGTCTGGGTATTTTTATCGAGGGTTCGGAAATTGCCCGCCGACAGGCAACTACTTCCTGGCTCTGCAGCCGCATCAGTGAAAAACACACTATGGGGAACCTGCGTAAATTTGCCGTTGCCCCTCCGGATAATGTTTTGATTGACGGAATCAATATGGATATTCTTTCAGAGGTGAACCAGGTTCTTTTCGATTGCGAAAACACTCTGAATCTTACCTTTTCGGATAATGGCTATCTGCATCTTCTCATCTATATTTCTCTGGCCGTGCAGAGAATGAACGAGGGTAATTTTATCACCAAAGCAGACCAGTCGTTTTCCGACATCGCCATGGAACCGGAATATGCGGTTGCCGAATACATCATGCGCCAGCTGCGCAACATTTTCCATCTGACCATCTCTGTGGATGAGACGACTTTTCTGGCAACCTACTTATCCGGGCAACGCATCTGGCCGTCCCAGCACCGTGATCTCACAGAGATTCGTAACCTCGACATCCATCAGATTACGCTGTCCATCATCAAAAAGGTCAGTGACATACTGGATATTCATTTTATCAGTGATTCCCGGTTGCTTAGCGAACTCAGCGCGCATCTGCAGCCGACGATAGCCCGGCTTCGGGCGGGGATTCCTATTGAAAATCCTTTGCTGGAAGATTTCCAGACGAACTACGCAGACATTTTTAAAGCATGTGAAGAGGGCTTATCCCTTCTTTGCCCGCTATTACACGTGGATTCCATTCCTGCCAGTGAGACCGGATTTATCACGATCTATTTCGTCATGGCAAAGGAACGAATCGAAAAACTGGGGCAGCGCATCTCGGTTATCCTTGTATGTCTGACCGGCGTCGGCAGTTCCCGGCTTCTGGCTTCCAGCCTGAAAAAGGAGTATCCTGATCTGGATATCCGCGGCATGCTTTCTGCCTTTGAGATAGATAACGAGAAACTGAAAGCGGAAGGAATTGACCTCGTTATCTCCACAGTGAAGCTGAATATCTCCTATCGCTATCTGTACGTAAATCCAATACTGACCAGACAGGATAAAATGCTGCTGGATTCCAAGATTAAAATGTTGCACCATTTAAAAGTACACCAGCCACTTGAAAATCCCGTTGTTTCCGATGAATCCATCACCAGAGAGGATGTCGAATTCATCTCCGCCCTGGGTGAGGAGATCTACCGGGTTCTCGGCAACATCCGCATCGGACAGGCTCCTGTCCTTCAAAACCGCGATCAGGGCATCTCCCATGCCGCCACTCTTTTTGCGGAGGCCCCGGAGATGGAGCAACATCTCTATGAGGTGTTGAAGGCAAGAGATGAACTGGCAGACACTTATGTGAAGCCATTTTTCGCTCTGCTTCTTCACGGACGCAGTCCACAAATCACTCGTCCATGTTTTGGATATATGCGTCTGGATCCGACAATCTACGAACACGGAAAGATTATTCAGGGCGCCATCATATCCCTGATTCCCTCTGATCCGGATAATCAGGTTTCCGCCCCTGTCGCCAGCGAGATTATCGGAGCTTTACTGGAGGATTCGAAGCTGCTCAAAGCCCTCCAGCATATGGATGATGAAAGGTTTACTAAGCTTCTGGAAGTGACGCTGCTCCGTTTTTACAAGAAGACGATTCAGGAACGGCTGGGACTGAAAGAGAACCTGATACCGGACTCATCGTACGCACCAAA
>JAJQDO010000238.1 GCA_021202175.1 Clostridiales bacterium
ATTGAAAAGCCTGCGCCGATGCGGTGCGCAGGTGGATTACCGGATTCCGGACCGTATCGAGGACGGCTATGGTATCAATGAACATTTGATCAAACAGGCTCATGAGGATGGCATTGATACGATCATCACCTGTGATAACGGTATTGCTGCCGCTCCTCAGATTCAGTATGGCAATGATCTGGGGATGACTTTTGTGATTACGGATCATCATGATGTGCCTTTTACAGAGGAAAATGGAGAGCGACATTATATTTTACCGGAAGCCTGGGCGGTAATCAACCCCAAGCAGGCTGACTGTCCTTATCCGGCAAAGAATATATGTGGCGCTGTTGTCGCCTATAAGTTCATTCAGGTTCTCTACGATTTGTTTGGAATCCGTCGGGAGGAGACGGAAGAATTTCTGGAGATCATTGCTCTCGCTACGGTGTGTGATGTGATGGTTTTGCAAGGGGAAAACCGCATTATTGTCAAAGAGGGCTTGCGCCGGATGAATCAGACGAAGATTCTTGGCTTGAAGGCCCTGATTGACGTCAATAAATTAAATGAAAAGAATCTGACTGCTTACCATTTGGGCTTCATTATCGGGCCCTGCATCAATGCTTCTGGCCGACTGGCGACGGCAAAGAGAGCATTGGACCTTCTTCTTTGCACGGATGAGGTGCGCTGCCATTTGATGGCGGAGGAATTGCTTGCTTTAAATGTGGAACGAAAGGAGATGACCCGTAAAGGGGAAGAAGATGCCCATAGGTATCTGGACGTCACCGGGCATATCGATGATAAAGTGCTGATTGTTTTCCTGCCGGATTGTCATGAAAGTATCGCCGGCATCATTGCAGGACGGATTCGAGAATGCTATAATAAGCCGGTATTTGTACTGACACGTACGAAGGATGGCGTCAAGGGGTCCGGCCGTTCTATCGAGAACTATCATATGTATAATGAGATGGTAAAGGTGGGAGACTGTTTTACCAAATATGGCGGACATCCCATGGCGGCTGGCCTTTCCATGAAAGAGGATCGTATCGAAGAATTTCGGGAACGTCTCAATACCAATGCGCAGTTGACAGAGGAAGATTTTATCAAGAAGGTACACATTGATATCGCCCTGCCAATCGCTTATCTTTCGGAAGATTTCATCCGCGAGCTGGAGACGTTGGAGCCATTTGGAAATGGGAATCAGAAACCCTTGTTTGCACAAAAGGATTTATACATAACAGGCATTCGGGAACTGGGGAACACTGGAAGATGCCTGAAAATGTACTTAAAAGATACTACTGGATATCAGATAGAAGCCATGTATTTTGGGGATGTGAAATTATTTTATCAAGACATGGAAAATGCCTGCGGCATAGAAGAAACGAAGCGGTTGAAGAAAGGTTTGACTCATCGTATTCTGATGGATTGCACTTACTATCCGGAGATTAACGAATGGAGGGGGTGCAGAACAATACAGATTGTGGTGCAGAATTATCGTTTGAAGAGAAAGAAGTAGATGGAAAGAAAACAGTCTGTTTGCATTTAATAAAGTTACAGGAAGGGAAAATAGATAAAAATGAAAGCGAATAAACCAGATGAGAATATGTATGGGTTAAAAGATAATAACATGAATGAGATAAAAACTAATATCATGGATAAAAACATGAATAAATCACAAACGGACAAATCTGACGGGGAGAAAGAAGAAAAGAAAAAAGAAAAGGGAAAAAATGACATCCGTTTAATCGGGTTTGATCTCGACGGTACTTTACTGACGACCAATAAGGAAGTAACACCACACACCAAAGAGGTTCTGGAGACCTGTATTCAACAGGGTAAAGAAGTGTTGCCGGCCACCGGCAGGGTGTGGACAGGTATTCCCACTGTATTGAGAGAGATGGAAGGGATGCACTATGTCATTGCCTCTAACGGTGCTTCTGTGGTGGACATTTCAACGGGTGAGCCGGTCTATACGAATGGCATCGCTTGGGAAAGAGCCCTGGAGGTTTTCGACGTGTTGGAACAGTATGACACTTTTTACGATGCCTACGCTCTGGGAAATGGTTGGTGTGAGAAGCGTTTTTATGATAATGTGGGTAACTATAGCATCAGCCCGCACATAGAAAAGCTGGTTCTCGTTTCCAGAACGAGAATCGATGATCTGCGGGCATGGGTGCGAGAACATAAAGCTCCTATCGAGAAAATTAACATGTTTTTTAAAGAAGAAGAAAACCGGCAGAAGGCTTTTCGAGAGTTGGGAGAGATTCCTGACCTGAAAGTCACCTGTTCGCTCAGTAATAATCTGGAAATCAATAACTACACCTGCAATAAGGGTGATGCATTGATGGGGCTGGCGAAATTTCTGAAAATCGATCCAGAGCAGACCATGGCCTGTGGAGATGGAAACAATGACCTGGAGATGGTGCAGATGGCTGGTGTAGGTGTCGCTATGGAAAATGGAGTGGAAAGTGTGAAAGCGGCAGCTGATTATGTCACTGGCACAAACGATGAGGAAGGGGTGGCGAAAGCCATCGAGAAGTTTTGTCTGAAATAAAAATAAAGTGCAATAAAATAACCTGCCCGGCACACAAGTGGATTCCTTCCCCTTTATTTGTTAGGTCAAGGTCTTATTCTCTGTTGTGGAGTTTTTTGCTGTTCCAGGAAACGGAGCTTTGTACAAGAAAAAGCAGAAAAATCCCGTCCGGTATTATCCGGACGGGAGAAAAACTACAGATTATGCTTTGTGGCTCTCTGTTTGGCAATATCGTATACTTCGTCATCTTTGCGTGCGCCGATTACGATGATGATCATGTCGTTGTCCTGTCGAATGACCTTGTATACGATGCGGATTCCTGCGGAACGGAGCTTGATTTTCAGCAGTCCAGTGAGATTGCTGTCACCCTTGTTT
>JAJQDO010000144.1:0-648 GCA_021202175.1 Clostridiales bacterium
ATACAATAAAAAAGAATATTATCAAATAAATAAAGATGAGACATTACTCGTCTACGAAAAAGATTTTGGAGAAGCTTTTGGAATTGCTGTAGGAGAGATTACAAACGGAAAGGATTATAAAGAATTTGATTTTATTTTTCCATATGTACGTGGAACAAATTATTTATATCATGAAAATATAGAATTTGAAAAAACAACATCGAAGCAGGAATATGAATGTATATGTGATGAGAACAATTTGGGAATTCCACTAATTTTTCACGTAAATAATATTATCAAGTATTTAAAAGAAAAAAATGGAAAATATAATCATGAATTTAATAGCATAACATTATCAGGAATATCGACAAAAGGAATGGTAATACTTCCAATAGAAAAAGATGAATATCAGATAAGGAGAGAAAAGAAAGGAAATGAGAAAAGAAACCAAATGATTGATGCAGCAAAAGCAGGGAATATGGAAGCTATGGAGCAACTTACTTTAGAAGATATAGATACTTATACTTTGGTGAGTAACAGATCGAAAAAAGAAGACATATTTACTATTGTAAATTCGTATTTTATGCCATATACAGTTGAATGTGATAAATACTCAATTTTAGGTAATATAATGGATGTCTCTAAAATGAAAAATAATTTTACAGGTGA
>JAJQDO010000144.1:658-2847 GCA_021202175.1 Clostridiales bacterium
AATTGATATTACAATAGCAGAATCAGATATAATGGGAATACCCGAAAAAGGAAGAAGATTTAAAGGAAATATATGGCTACAGGGAGAAGTAGATTGTATATAACAAAAATGCTTAAGAAAAATAGAATGTAGGAAATAGATAGCCCAAAACAGGGAAGGATAACCCTTGTAAGAGTCGTTGCCTTCCCTGCTTTATATTAAATAATTTTATTAGACGACTACCATATTTGACGTACGAAAGATTGGTCTTGTAACCAACAGCTGATAAACCCGCTCCTGCCGGACGATCCGAACAGCAAGCTGAATGCCTGCGTGGATAATATCTTCCGTATCTGGCAGAACGGGACGCCGGAGAAACTGACGCAGCTGCTATTCTGTGATATGTCTACACCAAAAAATGACAGTTCCTTGCATAAAAGGCTGCAATCTGCCCGGAGGACTTACAGGATATCCCGCTGATTAGTTCTCCACAGTCGATTCGCGTTGAACTTCCAAGGTGGTGCGGGGAAGACGTTGATCAGCTGAACATGGTTGGAACCATCAATCTGTTTTATAACGGCTCCGTTTTTGTCAAAGAAGGTCTGGGTTATATGCTAGTTTTTGAACGCCTGGCCGATGTCAGCCCGGAAAGTGGGTAATGCTTTAGGCCGCTGTCCCCGAAGCTGGAGACAAAAATGTATATCATTTGGAAAAAGTATCAGGTCTTTACGCCGATTGCAGAGCGGCTGATTGATTTGTTAAAAGAGTGATTTTCTGAAAATCAGGAAGCAGCACAAGAACATCCAGTTCTTAATGAGAAGTCCATGATCAGGATTTCGGAGGAAGACGAGTAATCTATGGAAATACGTGTACTTCGCTACTTTCTCACGGTCACACGGGAGGGCGGAATCAACCGTGCGGCGGAAATTTTACATATCACGCAGCCGACCTTAAGCCGGCAGCTCGCGGCGCTCTCTGCGGCGTTGTCGCTGCCATCAATCAGTGGTGGACTTCCGTTGTGGTAATGGTCGTGCTGGCTGTGCTGTGTGTAGCTGTCACGTTCATTGCCGGTGTATTGGAAGCATTGCTGGATATCATGACCGGCGCGCTGGTCGGCTTCCTGCATTCATGAAGCAAGACAATCAACTTATATTTTATGGGCTGTCCTCACCGGGCAGCTCTTTCTTTTTTTGAAGGGATGGTGATGGTAGGGCGGCGACACGGCTGATCGCGATGCACCTGAATAAAGGGAAAACACTGGCGCAATGCCTGCGTGACCGGACGGACTATGCACAGAATCCGGAAAAAACGGAAAAAGGAAGTATGGTCACGGCCTATGCCTGCGACCCCATGACCGTGGATGAGGAATTTCTGCTTGCCAAACGGCAGTACCAGCACATCACCGGGCGACAACAAAAAAGCAATGTCATCGCGTATCAGAAACGCCAGTCCTTTAAGCCGGGGGGAAATCACCCCGGAGGAGGCCAACAAGGTCGGCTATGAGCTGGCCATGCGCTTCACCAAAGGGAAACACGCTTTCATCGTGGCTACTTATGTAGACCGGGCGCATATCCATAATCATATCATTTTCAATTCCACCACCATAGACTGCAAGCGGAAATTCAAGGACTTCCATCTGTCCGGGCTGGCCGTGCAGAGATGCAGCGATATTATCTGTGTGGAGCATGGGCTGTCTATTATAGAGAAAAAGCCCTACCGAGAGCGAGCGAAACGCACCGAGTATCCAAAGAAAGAAACCTTCCGGGATACCATCTACGCGGACATTAATGCTATCGTGAAGCAAAAACCGAAGGATTTCGAGGAATTTCTACAGTTCCTCGCGCAGAAGGGCTATGAGGTGAAGCGTGGAAAGAACACCGCGCTCCGGGGCAAAGGCCAGATGCGGTTTATCCGGTTTCACTCCCTGGGGGAAGGCTACTCTGAGGAAGAAATCCGTGCGGTGCTGTTGGGAGAAAAAGCCCATCGCTCCAAATTCAAAAGCAGCCAGGTTCATGAAAAACCGAAGGTCAAAGACTTGAGTGCGGAATATGCCCAGGTGCTGGCAGAGAAAAAGGCGACTTACGCGGAGTATCGCGCCGCCCGGTCTGAGATGCAGGAGTATCAGAAGGCACGGCACAATGTGGAAGTATTCTTTGAGATGCAGCAAAAAGAGGAAGAACAGGAGCGCTGGGAACAGCAAAGGGAAACGC
>JAJQDO010000286.1 GCA_021202175.1 Clostridiales bacterium
TTTCCTTGCTGCTGCTTGTACCCTTTGTTGTCCTGGTCTTTCTGGTCGGATGATTTCATATTCTTCTTCAGTGCCGGGTTGCTCTTCGAGAAATAATTCGGATTCCAGTGGAATCATCGACAGCTTTTTCAGTTCAGAAACGGAATACTTTCTTTTCCAGGAGGAGGAGGTTCGATACGGGTATTCATGGGAAAATGATTTTTCCACGGGCGATATGTCCACCTTCATGTCATCCCTTTTCATCCAGTCATCTAATGACTGTGCTTCTTTTTCCTCCGTCTTTTCCACACTCGCAAGCTCCAGCTCGTGGAAATGTACCTTTCTCACAGAGAGGCGGTCAAACAGGGGGATAAGCCAGTCCATAAAACAGCCGGCGGACAGTTTTTTGCCTATGGATATCTCCTGGGCAGATGCGCCTCTTTCTCCCTCCTGTTCCCACTTCGCCTCTTCCACGTCCATTTTCTTCTTCTTGACGATTCCGGTAAGGACCAGTTCTTTCTGGGCCCGCGTCATGGCCACATAAAGGATGCGAAGCTCTTCCTCCAGATTTTCCTTGCGCATCTGCTGACGTAATGCCTTTTTCAACAGGGATGGCTGATGGGTTCTTTCCTCCAGATTCACGTACTCCATCCCAATGCCCATTTCCGGATGAAACAGGATGGGACGATTTCCATCCATCATGTTGAAACCACGGGACAACCCGCTGACAAAAACCACCGGGTATTCCAGCCCCTTGCTCTTATGAATCGTCATAATCCGCACCACATCCTCGGCCTCTCCCTGAAGGGAAGCGGTACCCCAGTCTACCTCGTAGGTGCGCAGCTGTTCGATATATCGAAGAAAATAGAACAGGCCTTTAAACACGGTCTTCTCATAAGCTTCCGCTTTCTGCAGCAGCAGGAGAAGATTCTCTTTTCTTCTCTCTCCTTCCGGCATCAGCTGCACGGAATAATAGATTCCGGTTTTAGTATAGATCTCCCAAAGCAATTCGTGAAGAGGCTCTTCCTTCTTCTTTTGCCGGAAATAAGAGAGCTGTTCCAGAAAATGTTTTAATTTATGATACAATGGATCCCTTACATCATTCCGACTTCCCTTGCCCTCGTCATTTTCATATTCCGCCAGATACATTTGCATCAAATCGTAGAGGGTATACTCCGCTCGCATGGCCATTGATGGCAGCACTTTCAGGCGAGCCAGTTCCTCCTGGCTGAGGCCGCCAATCACGGAAAGGAGAACGGAGGCCATGGGAATATCCTGGTATACATTATCTACCACTGCCAGATAATTTAAGACGATCTGGACTTCCCGCGTCTGAAAATATCCGGTCTTACTCTCACACATCGCTGGTATCCCCGCTTCGTTAAGATAGTCGGCCATCTGTTCTCCCCGACCGGCGTCGGAGCGAAGCAGGATTACCATATCCTTCCAGGAATATCCTTTCTGGGAGAAATCCTTCATCTTTGCCGCGATCATCGCCGTTTCCGCCTGCAGGGAGGAAATGCTGCTGTCCAGCTGTTTTTCTTCTTCGTCCTCTATCAGAGCCATAATCTGCGCCGATCCCGCGCAGTCCGCCATCGGGCCGTTCTCCCCGGGACGCAGTTCGATATCTTCCGTATAGTCTACCCCGCCAAAGGATTCCGCCATCAGTTCGCGAAAAACAGCGTTACAAAATGAAAGAACCGCCGGGGCACTGCGAAAATTATCCCGCAGCTCGATATTAGTGCCGGATCGCTTATTATTGATGACGAACCGCTCATTTTGGGTACCAGATTGCTCGCCCTCATACGTGCGATAGCGCGATAAAAAGAGGTCCGGGCGAGCCTGTCGGAAGCGGTAAATGCTCTGCTTGACGTCTCCGACGACAAAAAGTTCATTTTGCCCTTCGCGGCAGAGGGAACCGAGCAGCGTCTCCTGGACCATGTTGGTGTCCTGATATTCGTCCACAAATATCGCCTTGTATTTCCCTGCCATCTCGTCGGCCGTCGCCGATGGCTGCGGACAGCCCTGGTCATCGTAAGAATTCACCAGAAGCTTCAGGGCAAGATGTTCCAGATCATCGAAATCATAAACATTCTTTTCCTGTTTGGATTGGAAATACAATTCCTCATATCGTTTCGTGAGGGCGATCAGTTCCTCAAGGAACGGACGCAAAACATGGTTTTCCTCACAAATATCCGTTATAGGCTGCGCGAAACAGGACGCTCCGATCTCCGTTACTTTTTCTTTGACATCCTTGTGAATGGCCTTTATCTCTTCCAGATAAGGCCATTCCTTTTCTTTCTTTGTCGCTCTCGGCACAGTGGGAAAGGAAAGATTGGCGAAATACAGGCGCCGTTCCTCATAATCCGTTGCCTCCAGCAGGTCTCGCGCGATCTCCGCGTCTTTTCTTAAAAGATTGAGAAATCTTTCCGGTTCCTCCCCGTACCCTGTAAAATAAGCAAGCCCATTTTCCAGTTCGGCCTGAACGTCCCGGAGCGTCTGTTCGGCGCTTTCCAGAATCCTCTCCAATGCCGGTGCGTGCAAAATCTCTTCTGGAGATTCCAGTTGCTTCCAGCTTTCCAGCAAATGATCGAACCACTGGCCGGCATCGGGAAATCCTCTGGAAAATCGATAGGTCTCCTCAATGATATTTTCAATCATCCCGTCATTTTTTCCGGGAGCATAAGCCTCCACAAATTGCAAAAAGGACGACCTTCCGCTGTCATAGGCTTCCTCCAGCAGATCCTCCATGGCCTTTTGCCGCAGGAGGAGCATCTCGCCTTCCTCTCCGATGCGGAAGGACGGGTCGATGCCGATCTCGCTGAAGTGCGTGCGGATCAGGCGGTTGCAGAAGCTGTGTACGGT
>JAJQDO010000054.1:0-3087 GCA_021202175.1 Clostridiales bacterium
TCATCAAACGGGGCATATACTATTGTGGGAGGATGCTTTCCTCACAGTACGAGACAGAATTTACGAATTCCCACTATGAGAAGATTAAGAAAGTGGTCAGCATCTGGATTTGTTCGAATCCACCGGAGAAATATGAGAATACAATCAATATTTATTCTCTGAAAGAAAAGAACCTGATTGGATCCAGGCAGGAGAAAGCAGAGAATTATGACCTTCTGACGGTTGTAATGATTTATCTGGGAGACGAAAATAAAAAGGAAAGTACAGGTGTTTTGAAACTCTTAAAAGTACTGCTTTCTTCGAAAATGGATGCAGATGAGAAAAAACAAATCTTACAAGAAGATTATTCTGTAGCCATGACAAAAAGAATCGAAAGTGAGGTATCAGAAATGTGCAATCTAAGTAAAGGCGTAGAAGAACGGGGCATTTCCAAGGGCAGAATACAGGCGATTACTGAATGTGTAAGAACCTTAATGGAGAGAGAAGGGTGTACAGCAGAGGGTGCGATGAATATTCTTCAGATTTCTGATGTGGAAAAAAATGCTTGTTTAGAAAAAATGGGATTACTGATTTTACAGCAGTAATAATATTGTCAAAATCTATCATAGAACGGATAGGTCAATAAATAGGAAAGGCAACAAAACCCAATACTCATGACATAGGTTTAATGATGCCTTTCCTATATTTTTTATAAAATTTCAAACAACCAATCCATAATCTTCGTTCCAAAGCGTCATATTAAAAAAACTCTCACCAATTTTATATCGTGAATATTGTCATCTATATATTGTTCATACAGAGAAGGATGAATATGATAATATTTTCTGGCGTTTTCTAGGAGCTGGTCTGGATTATTTCCTAACTCCACCGCTTCTTTTAATAATCGTTTGGCCCGTCTCGAAGAAATATTCCCGAGATACGCAATCCAGAGATCCATGAACTCTTCAATTTCCGGCAGTTCTTCTCCATGCTGCATCACCTGCTCCAGTGTAAAAGCATCGAATTGCAGATTTTCAATCATTCTGTAAAACGCATCCACTCTATCAGCTAAAACATTTCCCTGATAAGCGACATATGCTGCTTCGAGCGCAAACGTTTTATAATCTGTCGTAAGCAAATGATGGTCTCGCATTAATTCGCTAAGAGAAAATAAATCTGCATCTGTATATTCATTTTCCGCTCCTACTTCCAAAATGGAGAGTCGCTCTGCTATATCATAACCATACTCAAAGGCTTCCACATTGATACATCGATGAACGAAGTTTCCTTCCTATAAGATAAAACAGGAACCAACCACCACATCCATAGTGAATGTGGTATGTCGATTCCTGTCCATAAGGTTTTATCTATTTACATCGTGTTCTTAATGCATTTAAAGAGATGTCAGATGCTGCATATACGAAATATCTGGTCTCTACATGAGGAAACCGAATTATTATTCATTATCTTCGATATGAAACTCCTCTTTCAGCTTTTGACAATATTCTTCATCCTCCGTAGCCCTCTTTAAATCATCCATTCTATTATTCTGGAGAAGTAAAGAAAAAAGAATTCTTGTGTTTTTGGTGCCACGTTCCAGTCCCTGTTCAATCCCCATTTTAATGCCATCATCTAAAATCATCTGTCCAAGCCGTGTCATATATACCGCCTCCTTCACATCCTTCAGATCGTTTGCACCCAAGAATTTATCTGCAAATGTATACAGAATTGCTGTCGCCTTGTTTGCCGATTCTGTATTATAGTTTTTTAACATATCAAGGGATTTAAGAATCGTTTCCTTTTTGCTCATCGTGCCTCCCATAATCGGTGTCAGAGCAAGATTAACAAAATCCTCGTCTATAAGTTCTTCATTTCTGGAAATCTTATGTGCCACAGATTTAAAAACTTTTGAACTATCTCGACGGTACATATAGACCGGAGTCACTTTATATGTGTACGATCCGCAGTCGAGTTTAAAATTCGTTTTACGCAAGGTTCCAGTATAAACTACATATGTCCGAACATTTTTTCCTGTTTTATGGCTCATGACTGCTTCATATGCATGAAATCGTCGGAGATCTAATGTCCCGTCACTGGTCGATTGAAATTCGATATGGATATAAAACCCTTCCGTGGTCAAAAAGGTGAAATCTTGATACATCTTTTCAACCGTGAGGGAGACCAGTTCCGTAGGGCCAGGATCAACATATGTATAATTAATCTCTAAACTTTTTAGCAATGAGTCACGAAAATATTCCATCCCCATTTTTAAGATAGCATCCTCATGCTGGATATTAGCCATAATTTATCCTTTCTATCAGGTAATTATTTACAGTTACAAGATTGCTATCTTATGTATATTTTATGAAGATTTCTTTTGTTTTTCGACCTTATGATACTATTATACCGATGTATTATGATGTTTGCAACTAAAATATTTTCGTGACTATACCGAACTAATCCTATAATCATATCAGGCTGAGTGTGAGACAATATTACTGTAAAAAGGAAATGCCTGCTCTGGTTATGATGAGAAATTCCTGCAAAATTCCCTGTAGTTATAATCTTTACCAGGGCGACACAAAACAGCAAAATCGATGGAGTCGAACAGTTGACTGCTTTGCAACCCGGCATAGGTAAATTCCTGTATCGCGCGATAAAAGAGATCGGAGACAAGGGCTGCATCATTCCCGTATACACCACATCCAAAGGCTCCGAGGACGAGATGTCGATAGTGCTGTGAGGCAGCGACCAGGAGCATACCCTGAATGCGCTGATAGAGCATCTTTTCATATTCCTGCTGTGACATTCCTTCCAATCCCATGCGCACCATCGGTGCGGCGCAGCTCATCACGGATATCTGAAATGGATCAGACAGTACTTTTGAAGAAATGTCTTTTATCGCTTCCACATTGGGAGAGAGCAGAATGCCATCCGAACCCATACGAGTTTTTCGTGCGTTGTTATATTCGTAATATTTTTTTGCTTTTTCGCTCTCCAGAGACAGCAACAGGGATGTCCGCCGGCAAAGGTCTTCTTCCTGTGCGCTGGCGCCTTCTCGAGTCCTGCCGCCGGGTCTTGTGGCACTGGCCAGATTAAGGACAAGGA
>JAJQDO010000054.1:3097-20826 GCA_021202175.1 Clostridiales bacterium
TTCGCCATCCTTTTTCAATTCTTGTAAGTTTCTCTCTGCAAGAGCAAGTGCATCTATATTCTCGCAGCCAAAAAAGCACTGACCTGTGTGATCTGCCTGTGTGCCATCGCCTATATCTTTCTTTTCCTTGGAGGAATCCTCTCTTTTCGCCTTCTCCTGTAGCACTGCAATCTCTTCAGGCAAGAAGACCTGGATTTCCCTCATTTGTTCAGGGAAATAATGCAATTGGATTTCCTGCCCGTCCTTTGTATAGCAGCCTTTTTCCAGAATATCCAGCGTATCCTCCAGTATCTCAATATTCTTTTTTCTTCGCAATTCTTTCTGCCGTTCCCTTTCCTGAATTTCCTCTTCGGAAAGTCCCTTATATTCTGCCTCGCGCATCCGTGCTGCCAGTTGTTTTAAACGCTCCTCTTCGGATAATTCTTTTCCCATATCTTGTTCAGCCATACTCGCCCTGCCTTTCTTTCCACTTTTTAAATACATCGTCCGATGGTTCCTTGAAATTCAAATTCGCGATGCGGTCAAATTCTGTCCGACCTGGATTAATCGGAACTTTACATTGACGATTCTATTCATTTAGAATCGCATCAAAGACTTCTGCGGCATCGGCCCGAATGTTCAGATCGGCGATCCGGTCAAATTGTGTCTCACCCAGATTAATTTGCACGAGCCTGGTCTGTGGCTTCATACGGCTCAGGTACTCGTCGCTGCGGAAACCGGTGGTGCCGATGACGATAACTAAATCTGCTTCCGAAATCATATCAGCAGCTTTTTTCATGCTGTTTTGCGAAGTGTTATCGGGGACTCTGGCATCCCGACAGAACGATGCCGGCATCAGCGGAGCGCCGCATTTTTCACAGCGGGGCATATGGCCTTGATTCCACACCTGGTAATCGTTGGAGCGATTTCCGCAATCGATGCAAATGTTATCCTGAAAGCTTCCCTGAAATTCTATCACGTTTTTCGATCCGGCAATAGTATGCAGGCAATCCATGTTCTGGGTGACAATGCCGTAGAGTTTTCCCTGGTTTTCCAGCTCAGCAAGCTGTCTGTGCACAGCACTGGGACCTTTGATGAATGTGACATCCAAAAATGCATCTTTCATGATATCATAAAATTTTTCTGGATTTTTACGGACATAGGAAGCAGAAAAGACTCGTCTGGCATTCATCATCCCGACGCTCCGCTTTAATCTGCGCATACCATAGAGGTAGGAGATTCCTGCGCCTGTGACAGCAACTGTCTTCTTACTCTGATCCATATATTCTTTTAACTGACTGTATTCATGTCTCATAACTGGTAACCTCCTTATACAATTGAAACAATAATTTATAGGAAATTTTCAATATTCGTCCCGGATTGTTTTAAAAGCGACACATGTTACATATTGTTATTGTACTGTAATAAGTACAATTCATCAAGCAACAATGCACGGCCATTGTCGCACGATTAAATGTTATTAACTTATTGCAGGGCAAAAATATAAATAACAAAAAATCGCAATTTCTTATACAACGAAAAACTCCACAATGGGGAACAGGGCCATGCCTTATAACAATCAAAAAGAATGTGCCTTTATCGACACATTTCTTTCACTTTTTCTTTAATAATTCGTCAGTTTTTTCTCACAAACCGTTCACAAATGATGAGTACAATACAATTATCAAATAACAGAGGAGCAATCATATAACCAACAAGTTATTTTTATATAGATTTTTTCATTCTTTTCTCTCTTTTTTAAAAATCGGTCCTTATGGGGCCGGTTTTTTGTGGTGCAAACATTTCACTATATTTCCAACGCATGCCGTATTTCTTCACTGAGCATCATCCTCTGGTCATAAGTGAGGAGTTCCTGATTGTAGCGAAAATAGGAATCACTTCCCCAGTATTCGATAAATTCCAGGCTGTCTGGTCCTGTCGTGAGTTCGGTCATGAAAAGAACCATTTCCTGCCCATTTCCCCAAACCTTTTCGATAAAGGAAAATGCATATTCTAATTTATTTTTGTGGCTTTGGGAGTTTTTTTCGTGTTGTTTTACGGTTTTATCAAATCTCTTTTTGATTTTTGTAAAGTCCTGTTTTGTATCCTGCGCAACAAAATGAGCATATTCTTCCAGCATTTGCATCGCCTCATGGCATTCTTTTCGCTCCTGAATCGTAAGACTATTAGCCGCTTCCTGTTTTCTTATATATTCTGAGAGTTTTTGTTCTTCATTTTGCAGGAGTTCTGACAGGCTAAGATCAGAATTCTTACTGACTTTTTTCACGATTCGCAAGGCCTTCACCGTCATCATTAGGCTTCGATTGGTACTCATGGATTCGCGAAAGCCTTCCTGAAGGCTTCCCAGAAGCAGACCGAGGATAGAAAATTTTTCATCCATTTTTGCTTCCCGCGCTCTCTGAACGATCACGTCCGTCACCCTGCCAGACAGAATGGCATCAATCTGATATTCAGCCTGATATTTCTGATATAGCTGATAATATATGTGGAACTTCCGGGTAATCTCATCGTCAGCCAGATATTGTGCAATCAATGTTTTGTTTACGGGGAAATTCTTCTTCTCATAGATTTGCATCGCTGTAGAAAGATCTTCCCATCCTCTGGCCGTCACGTATCTGGTACCGTCCACAGACTCCTGAATGGAGTAAAACCATTGTTTGTTTATCTCCAAAAATGCGATAATCGCGGAATGAATGCCTTGATGATAAGCATATTGTTTCCAGACTCCGAAATCTTCCGTGATGTCAATGCGCCGCATTCTGTCCAGGGTAGCCACGTCAAATTCTTTGACGGATTTGTTATACTGTGGAGGATTCCCTGCCGTCACGACAACCCAGCCCTGGGGAATCTGCTGATTTCCGAAAATCTTGTACTGCAAAAAAAGCAACATGGCAGGAGCCAGTGTTTCGGAGACACAGTTGATTTCATCCAGGAAAAGAATCCCCTCCTGCTTGCCGGATGCTTCCATGACATTATAAATGGCAGCAATGATTTCACTCATCGTATATTCTGACACAGCAAATGTCTTCTCTCCATATTTCTTTGACTCGATTACGGGAAGCCCTAATGCGCTCTGTCTGGTATGATGTGTCATGGAATAAGACACCAAGGCAATGTTAAGCTCCGCTGCAATCTGTTCCATGATGGCTGTCTTGCCAATTCCCGGTGCTCCCACCATGAATATGGGGCGCTGTTTTGTTACCGGAACCGTATACTCTCCATATTTGTCTTTATCCAGATATACTTCTACAGCTTTTTTGATTTCTTCCTTTGCTTCCTTAATGTTCATCTTTATTTCCTTCTTCTGATTTTCACTTCTGTCAGTCTTAACCCATCATCTAAAACCACTTAGTACACTTAGTACATCTCTCACTAACTAGAGGCTATAAGCGGCTTTCCATATCTTCAAAATAAATCTTCATCGCCCAGGGCGGTACCCTCACAACATCATCCCGATCGACAAATACAAAGGCTGTCTTGTACCCGGGTGGCTTATTCGGAAAAACGCCATAACCATCCGTAAAATAAATCAATCCCTGCAAATCACGAAAAGCATTTTCCTGACAGAGTTGCCCGACATATTCAAACACCGGGCGAAAATCGGTTCCGCCAAGGCCTTTTATCACCATGTTTTCTGTATATTGCTCTAATTCTTCCAAATCTTCAATCAAGAAATCTTCCTGGATTACACTGTCACATTGAATAATATGAATCCGAACCTTTTGTGAAAAGCTTTCAGTACTTTTTAAGATATTGTAAGTCTTGTTCAAGAACCTTTGTACCAAATCACCGGAACAGGAACCGGAGGTGTCAATGGCTATGACAAAGTCCCAGATGCGGTATTCTTCTTTGTACTCCAAAGGTTCCACCAAAGCGATTTTGGCCAGCTTATTAAATCCATACAGATAGAATAGATAATCGAATTCGTCCAAATTCAGTTTCATATTCTCTTCCAATACGGCAAATTTTTTCAGAAATTCCGTATAGTCATAGGATTCCCGGGTCAGTCTTTGCAAAATCTGCGTCATATTTCCTGGCAGTTCTCCCCGTTCCTTCCCAAAACTAAAACTCTGGGCACTGAGCATTACTTTTTCTGCAATATCCTTCCAGTCATCTTCCAGCTGTCTCAATATTTCAGCGAGAGTATTCGTTTCTGTATGATCCATACGGTTTTCTGATAAACTCTGTGGGACAGGGGCATTTTCTGTTCCACTCCTACGATATTCTGAAGAATTCTGCGGTTCATGGGCATTTTCTGTTCCACTCCTACAATATTCTGAAAAATTCTGCGGTTCATGGGTATTTTTTGTTCCACTCCTACGATATTCTGAGGAATTCTGCGGGGCATGGCCATTCATCATATCTGGTTTATCATCCAAATTTGACAAAGCATCAGGCACTGTTTGAGTGCCCTCATTACTCGATACATCTGACATAGTATTTCTATTATTTTTCTTCTCTGTGCGGCCAAAAGAGTACCAACAAGTATGCTCATCTCTACGGAAAAATTCTGCCATTTCCTCTATATCCATGCCATATATTTTCTTTAATTCGAATTCTTTCGATATGAGATACTGCATAATCTTATGAGCTGACATCAACGTCACTTCTTTTTTCAGCTGTTGTATAATAGCAAAGCATACTCCTGGCACTTCCTGTTGAAACTGTGCGATCTGCATCTCTCCCACCACGTCCGTCACCGCGATATCTGCGGCCAAATCCCAATATCGTTTCTCGTAGTTTTTCGCTTGCAATGGATGCTGATACAGGCAATGCAACGCGGTATGAAGATAATCGCAGGCTGACGCATCCGGAGATTGCAGATAACGGTTCATCAAATAAACATTTCCATAATAATATTTTTTGCCATCACTCCCTGTGGTGATATCACCTCGTTCTTCTGGAATCAGATAAAACAATGCATGTTCCATATAACGAAGTTTAAAATATATCTGATATCGACTGGATTCGAAAACCCGAAAGGCAATATCTCTTATTTTTTCTTGATGATCCGCCGAACTGTTTCCCAGCATAATTTCTCTCATAATGAATCTTCCATTCTGATATGTTAATCTACACTTCGTTCCTTTAAGTCATTGTTCATATCTATAAACGGATAAGTCTCTGCTTCTATCTATAGACGGATTCCCGGAATTTTGGTTGGCTATCTGACAGGTTTGCAAGCTTTGCTCTTATCTACAGACGGAAGCCCGGTCGTTTTTTGTTGCTCTTATTCTGTGCCTCCATGATATAAGCAGTACACACCGTCATGCCACACTGATTACTGACCTTTATCAGCTTAGCCAGAGAATTCTCTGACAGGTACCCTTCCTTCAGAAAAATTAAAAATTCCTCTTCCTTTCCTGCCTCCAACAAACTGGCTCCAATCTTATAAGACACATGGCGAATGTACTCTACAAAAGGATTCTCTTCTGATGATGGATGCCGGGCGATACCATTTCGGGCAAATTCAATTTTTTCGGTGGAATCATTGATCTTACTCAGGCATTCGTCGTATTCCTCATAATCAATCTTATCATTGTTCCATGCCATATCCAGATGACAGGCCGCTGTTTTTGCAAGACTGCCGGGAATGAGAAATATTTCCTGTTTTTCACTGCGGTGATGCCGTACCGTCACCTCGCATCGCTCCCAGGTTAAATTAGCGATGCCTTCCTTCATTCCGGGAAATATGGCATTTACTGCACTAACCAGTCCTCGGGCACTCCCTTCATAGGCCTGAATATGTTTGGCATAGATCATCGAACCTTTTCCCACTCTTTTTACGGATTCAGGCAGAGATATTTCCGTCAGATTTTTCGCTGCCAGACCAAATTCTCCGATCTGCTGCAGACGCTTATTCAACACAATATCCTCTAATCCACTGCCATAAAAAGCATAACTGCCAAGATAAATCAAACCTTCCGGCATCTCGATACGTTTCAGATATTTACAACCTTCAAATACCCCACCTTTTTCATAGATATTCGAGTCAGGAATCTCCTTTATCTGGGGTGACAGATGAATCTGGCGCAACCTTCCGCATTTATAAAATGCTTTGGCACCGATTACCTTCACACTGTCTGGCATGATGATTTCTTCTACGTATTTCTGATAGGCGAAAGCCAACTGTTCTATTTTCTGCACACCATCTGGAATCTCATACCTTCTATCCCGCTTCGATGTCGGATAGTAGATTAGTTTTCTGCCATCGGCTGAAAAGATAACTCCGTCTACCGTCTTATACTGTTTATGTTTTTCCGGAAGGAAAACGCCTTCCAATGATTCGATGCGTCTCATATTTCTGATATTGATCCTTGCCTGCTTCGACGTAAAGATTAAAGAACGGCAACTGTTCATTTCCGAAATAGCTGTAAGAGCAGCCCCACCTGGCTGAAATGGACTGTTAATCTCCTTTACATGATGTCCCCAGGTAAAAGCCTTGGGATGGATACGCTTCACCCCGTTCGGAATAACCAAACGTTCTGCTTCCTTGTCAATCTTATATATCAAATCATTGATTATGATCGGGTATTCCCTGGTTTCCAGCCATCGGGAATCCGCGAAGGCATCCTGCGCTATTTCCATATTTTTTTGTGGGAAACGGATCGTCGTATACTGTGTTCCGGCAAATGCATCACTATAAATGCCATCTATATCTTCCGGAATGGTCATTTCTTCCCCTTTTCCCACCAGGCAATACTTCAGCCATTTCTCACTTTTTCTCGAATAGCCGTAATCTTCCCGCGAAGTTGTAAAAATCATCGTTCCATTTGTAGAAAAGGTCTTATTGTCGGAATCTATTTCGATACGCTCAAGATTAGGGAATATCGTATTACTGATTTTAATGCTCTCCATCGTTTTCGGAATATGTAAAAAGCGGACATTGGGATACGTTCTTGGTTTTCCGTCCCATTTCTCATGCCACGCTCTGACCCATTCCTCCTCCAATTCCCAGGCTACGACAGCATCTCCCAGATATTGTTCTGGCAGCCACAATTCTTCTTCGTCTGCCACCATCCTGTTGATCTCGTATTTATTGGTCTTTCTATATCGGTACTTATCATTTTTCAATTCAAATAGATTCCCTTTATATTCCCACATCGCTCGCTATCCTTTTTCACTGATGTCTCTATGAGTAATTAAACAATTACCTTTATTCTACGATTCATTTTATGGAATGCCTCTTTTCCGCAAATGAAAAACACCCAATTCCTAATGTGAATTCTTATGCAATCGTCGTACCTTTCCCACTACAACAATGTGATTCCCTATGCAATCGTCGTATCTTTCTCTCCGATGCACCACTCCGAACGGATGGCATTAATTACTCTCTGATGATTATTCTTGAGAACCTTATTTGAATAACGATCCTTGATTTCTTTTACAGACTGATTGAAATCATATTCCAACATCATGTACTGTTTCTCATCTTCATCGTCACAACCATTCATCAATTCTTCGTGCATTTCCTTAAAAAATTCTTCTGCAGAAACAGTCCCTTCTGTAGGACTTTCTTCCATCTCAGCTATCGCTTCGTCCAAGCTTTCATAGAATGTTTTCAAATTCTTTTCCCGCTGTTCCTTTGAATAACCAAACCAGAACAACTCATATAAAATCTCAGAGCAACAAGCCTCCACGCCATATTTCATAACCGAAACTTGCGCTACATCATAAGAAGCGAGGGATTCCAAAGACTCCATATCGATGGCATAATGCTTGATTCTTCCCTCACCACAATCATCCCTCTGGGTAAGCGTCTGTTTCAACTTATCCTCCACCTCCTGCTTTTTTACAGAAAAGCTGGTAAATTCTTTTTTGCCTTTGTCTTGCCAGTACTCTGCATCCATCTCCAGTATAAAAATCATCTCCTGTTCATCTTTACACTCTGGCGTACAGGTTCGAAACGCAATGCTATTATCCCAGATGGCTTTCCGCAGTCCCACTAAAGAATGGATCTTGTCCTGAATCCGAAGTTTTGCGTAATCGGGGAAAACGGCGTGCATCAGCATGTAGGCATCTGCCACCTTGTCAATATTGGCCAGCTTAAACAATTCTTGTACATTCATATTTTTCTCCTTATATAAAATGCTGTTGTCAATGGTTGTTTTCTACGTCTGTCATCTGACTGCTACTGTCCACAGCTACGCGCGAAGAGTAAATAGAAGCACCCAAATACGTGATTTTTCTTGTCTCTTTCATTCATTATATAGACCAGATTTCCATTTGTCATCCAAGCTGTAACTGGATGATATTATCTTTGCAAACAAAAAGAACCAGTCCTTGGCCATTTCGCCTGGTTCTGGTTCTTTTCATCCCCACTATGCGGTTTTATTTATCATCATCCTTTTTCACAAGACATAATTTCTGATTCCTGGAATGTATTTTGTCAGCTTCCAAATATTTTACTGTCCCCTCTGCCATCAATTCTTTAATTGCTTTTGTTAAAGTTGATGTTACCTTCGTATACCCAATCTGAACTGCCAATTCTTTTGAAGACAGCTTACCATTCTGTTCTAAAGCTGACACGACAAGGCTCTTGACCTGGGGTAAAGTACGTCTAATCCTTTTTCTCGAAGCAGCCTCTGTTTCATCTTTTATCAGAAATTCCCTATGAACAGGTAAGATTACCGTAAAGTATGTTCTCTCATCGTCTGTCTCAAAAATAGGCAAATCTGAGCCATTCGTTTCCATTGCACGTAGAATGGTAGGAATCCCCGTATTGCGGCCCTCTACCAGCTTCAACTCTTTTAAAAAATCACCTATTCTTCTATTCCGATATCGCCGTGAAACAAGATGCCTCTTTCGAAGATCATCATTTGTTATAGTGCGGTCTGGTCCAGGCAGGCTGGTAATCTCCATTTTATCCGGCGTCATTGTAACGGTAATCGGCTCACCAATTTGATACGACTTGTGATATATGGCATTTGACAGGCATTCTTCCACTGCCGCATATGGCAGATTAAAAATACGTTCTGCCTCTGCTCGCCCTGGATTTTTTATAATTTTTTCTTTAATAATATAATTTCTAATATAACTGAGGGCATCTCGTAGTTGCCGATCCAACGGACCTGTAAAAATTTTCTCCGTCATTCCAATTCCTGTAGGGTCAGGTTTATCCACCACTTCTATCCTGGCATATGAAAAATAATTGTCGGGGCGTTCATAAAAAAACATCAATCCAACATTGAGAGGTCGTTTAAATTCTGATGGTCCTCCGACAATATGCATAGATTCTGCTGTTTCCCTAACAGGTTGGATAAGCGAACGTTCATACAAATCACTATTGACAGCATATAGAAACTCAGAAATCAAGCTGGTTTTTAAATCTTCCACCTTTGCAGACAAATTGGGGCGATCATCATATGGCTGATTGTTCGCCAACATAAATAATTCCTTTTCTTCCATCTGATTGGCGCGAATCGTATTAGACATTTTTCGAATATAATATGCCTTATCAGGTTTTATTCTTTTTTCCGTTGGAAAAGCTGTAGGACATTTATAGGGACGATTTACACCTCCTGGTATCCACAAAACAATAATTTCTTTCCCCTCATAAGTAGTTTGTTCCACTATTGGAATATAACGGGGTTCAATCAAATTACATTTTTGCAAAAGTTCTTTATTGATACGGTCAATGGAACCTTTCTCAATCCCCTTAACTGGCTGCTTCGGCATACCATTTTCTTCATCAATTCCAATTACAATATATCCCCCACCCCAATTATCAATATCATTTGCAAAAGCACAGATTGAATGCATGATTGCTTCTGGATTCCAATCTCCTTTATATTCAATTCTCGCACTTTCTATTATACGTCGATTAATCAATTCCGAAACATTGATAGGCAATGCCATAATAACCTCCTGTTTTATGGAACAATTTTCCGTTAACTTACCCCATTAACTTACCCCATTAACTTACCCCATTATTGTAACATATATCCCCGGAAAAACAAGATTCAAGAAAATTTTCCATAGCAAAGCGTTACAATCAACATAGCTTGACTTTCCTATATCGGTGTAAAAAGACCCTAAGGACTTGCATATCCTTACGGTCTGATACGGTACACATCATGGCATTCTGACAGGAGTCTTCATTACAAAAAATCATGCGCATTTTCTTTCCAATAATCTCGAATATTCATTTAGTCTCTGTTCACGGTTGTTCTTCCATTCATCGCACTCGTTCCATACTATTTTTTCTATCGAAAGTTTCACACCCGATGGTTCCACTATTACAGACTCCTGTCCAATCACAATAAGCATCTCCTCCATCGACACATGAAATAATCGGCTGAGAGCAAGAAAATTATTTAAGGTGGGCAGGTTCTTTCCATTAAACCAGTCATAAATAGCCTGGTTCGATGCCAGTCCGAGTGCTTTCTGTATTTCTTTAACAGTTATTCCTGATTGACGACTTAAGCTCCGCAGTCGTTTTCCAGTCATTGGCATGTCAATCTGTGGATATTGGTAGTCTTCTTTTCTCATGTAATCCCACCTTTTCTCTCTGTGTCCCTTGTTTTTCTCATGTTGTTTTATTATCTGTATTATAAACTATATGCCTGCTGCACAGCCATGAGGACAACCTCCGGTCAACCGACTTAACACCAAACCTTTATCATGGATTTCAGCATATTTCTATGCCTGAATAAAAGTTATTCTTTCACACATAAATCATTCAAGAATATAAAAATTCATCCTTCATAAACAAAGGTTCATTCAAAATAAAAAAAGATTGACATTTCGACCTTTTGGGGCGAGGCCACACCTTCATACTGTGGGTCCAAAAGCAGGATTCGAACCTGCGACATCACGATTACAAGTCATGTGTGCTACCAGCTGCACCATTTTGGAATTATTGAGCCATTTTGCATATGGCATTTCGTAACTTGACCCTGTTACAGGGAAGCCGGGTTTGAAATTTTCGTACAACAGGCATAGGTTTATCATAAACTTATCACGATCGTATGATAACTCACCGTTCTATTATTCCACTTCTATAAATGTGGTTGCGTTGGAAACTTTAATCTGCGTATCCAACTCAGACAATAGCGTGATTCTCTTTTCTTCCAACTCAGACAGCATCTTTTTCACATCCAGCGGGTCAACCAGTTCGGTCGTGTTCTCTTTCACATAAGTCTCCACAACCTCCAATGGTTTATCTTCCTTCACCTTGGAATCTTTTCCGAGGATGCTTATTCTCATATTTTCTGCCGTCGTCTGGAGCACTTTATTTTTCATCTCACTTTGCTGAACACGATGATCATATTCATATTTCATCTTTTCTATCAGCTGTTTCTCAAAATCAGCTTCTTCTCCATAAGATCCGCTATCCCTCATCCGGCTGCGAAGGGAGATGGCGCCGGCAACAGTAAATGTGCCATAAGAAGTCGTAATCTTTGTTGCTGCATTGGATGCAACAATCGCGGAGTCGATTCTCTCGAAACGGCGAATCAGATCCTGAATCTGCTGGTAAGCGGATTCAGCCTGCCTGGTAAATTCTTCCCGCGTAATCCGTTTATCAAACACCTTCTCTTCGTTCACCTTGACCGTATCCACAAATCCGGCTTTTGTAATCTTATCATTAATTTTCTTCACAAGCAAATCTCTTTCGTCCAATGCTTGCGTTATCAGCATTTTTTCTCCCATGGTCAGTTCCTCCTATTATATTGTATATTTCTATATAGCTTTACATTTTATCTGGCATCATTATATCTTATAATCCTATGTATCATTCCTCATGAGACAATGTACTCTTCTTTTATACCCTGGATTTTCATTCTCAATAGTCTGGATGTAGTTCCTGATAGTTCAAATTATATATCTTCGTCCTTCAGAAAATGGTCCCTTCTTGTTTTATATAACGGTATATTTTCGTTCCGTCCTCTCTCCCAAACCTTTTCAACGAACCCAGATATAATCCTCTCGGTTTCTTCTCCATCTCTGTCAACTCACAGATTTTAGGAAGGACATCTGCAAATTCTGTATGCGCAAAAAGGTTTTCCAGCTGTTTTTTAATGCGTTCTTTCTCTTTATATTTTGCATACTCACTCTCAATGCTCACCTGTGCGGACTCCGCCACAATCTGTTTCCTGCGGATACTGTTTTCGTTGGAGGCAATGATGCCAGACTTTATGGATGACTTCAAAATTATCTGCTCTCCAGCAATCCCTCGCTCAATCCAGTAATCTTTCATAGCGCTGTAGCCTTTATCTCGGCTGACAACAACAATCTTCCGGCAATATCCGGTTCCGATCAACTCTCCCACTCGGGAAACAATGTAAAATCCAGTGCATTTTTTCCTGCTTTTTTCAACCGGAAAGCATAGAATTCACATCTGGATTCCAGAATCATGTTCATCATCTTGCGAGAGATATTGCCGCACGCTTTACTGTAAAACACAGCAAGTGAATCCGTACGATACAGATGTTCCGCGCCATCAAGCCCTGATTCATTCACATTTTCGTAATCAATCAAAAAATTCAGTCCTTCTATGTTGTCCATGACATCATCCCTGTCTTGTTATTAGAAACAAAGTTTTCTTCCTAAAAGATAAAAATATACTGCAATGATGATATTATAATCACTAAACTATAATCTGTCATCCAAGCTGTAACTGGATGATATGCTTTCCTATATGATTAATTCTACATCGGAATAGGGGGAATAATAATCGTACGGATAAAAATGATAGAATCATGAAATTTGTCCGTATCAGAAAGGATTATGTACGGACGGAATTAACTAAATCTTGGAATCTGTCCGTACCAGAAAGGGTTATGTACGGACGGAATTAACTAAATCTTGGAATCTGTCCGTACCAGAAAGGATTACGTACGGACGGAATCAACTAAATCTTGGAATCTGTCCGTACCAGAAAGGGTTATGTACGGACGGAAACGTCTGAAATACGCAACACGTCCGTACCAAAGGAGATTGTGTACAGACAAAAACATCAGAATCAAAAAATCTGTCCGCACACAAGAATATTATGTACGGACGAAAACATTAAAATCAAGAATTTCATACGTTTACAAGATAATTACATACAGACAAAATCCTCACATTTAAGAAAATAGTCTGTCCAACTCAAATTGCAAATAGGTTTAACCGTGCAAATATCAGATTGCTCTACATTTTATATTACTCTATCCAAACTGCCTGCAAAACGCATCGTAATTCCCACTATCTTTCGGCGTACAGTAAACAGCAAACTCGATGGTCCGGAAATCTTTACTGTGCCGTACAACTGCCTCATAGATTCCGCGAGCAACAACTTCCGGAGGATTTTGAAAGGCCCCGCATCCAAAAGCGCCAAGGATTATCACCTCAACACCGTTTGCCTTGGCGATATCCAGGATGCGTCCCGTCCGTTTTGCATGTAGCCTCGCCAAATCATCGTCCATTACATTTACTGCTTTTGATCCAGAATCTGGGTTCATGGAATTACTGGGCTTGCTTCGCAGATTTGGAGCCGCACAGGTAATAATATCCACACTGTACCACTCGTCCTCAGGCATCATCTGCGGCATATCCGTATCTGATTTAAAGACGACTATGCCTGGTGTGTAGATGCAGTCATCATTGTAGAGCGCATCTAGAGTTCCTTTTGACAACATTTCCCTGTGCCTGTAATGGAACGCATCGCTGACACTTCTGTCATTGATGCAAGGATAAAGCGTACTGCAACGGCAGAGGCATTCCTCTTGCGCAGAAGAACCGTGTGCTACCCCTCCTCCAGGATTTGTGGCAGAAGCAAAATTCAGCACACAGACCCTCTGGCCAGTATAGGCCTGCGCTGCTTCGAAGCTCCTTTTCTTTGACACCACAATGTTGGCATCCTCTTTATATGCGGAATTGATTTGCTGTTCTGCCTCAAGCCCATCTTGTCGCTCATTCTGCCATAATCCATGAATTTCTGTACCTTCCAAAATCAGCTGCTGCGCGACAATAGATTCTCTGACTGACTGCCTAAGGCATTCATTCGTGTTATACTGTTCAACCGTGTCATCAAACACAGCGATACGATAATTTCTTTTATTCCATGCCATTTTCTTCACCTGCTTTCTTTCACATTTGTCACATTTATCACTGGCACCACGAACTTCTACCTTAATCCACTATATCATGACGCGGCAACCGTCAACACCCTGCAGTATTTTTTACAAAACGCGATGCCATAATGTTTGATGTTTTTCACCTCTCTGACACGAAAATATCGATTATATAGCTGCCTGTCGATTTGTTCCAGTGCTTCTTTCGCATCGGATAAAAGATTCATTTCTTCCTTAGAATATTTAACTTCAATAATAAAGGCATTCCCACTCCGAAGATGGTAACCAACAATGTCCGGTCTGCCTTTTCCTGCTTCCCGATTCGATTTGATATCCCAGCCTTTGCGGTTTTTTAACATGCCAAGCAAAATACCATGATAAAAATTCTCCTTATCTTCGAGGTTTCCTCCATCCAGATAACTTATGGAATCCATAAGCATATCATTCAAACAATCTTCCATCCCTTTTGCATCGCCAGAATCCAATGCAGCAAAGAATTCTTTTAAACCTTCTTCATCATCAAAAATATGCTCTTGAAACCAGTCATCTACTTTTTCAGTAAAAATATTTCTCACTTCACGATTAGGAATACACAATTCATAACTGCCATCCTCACACCGTTGCCCCACAGTTAGATAACCCGATGTAAAGAGGATATTCCAAATGTTTTCCAGATTGTTAGTCATGTCTCTATAAGTCAATTCCTGTGCCAATTTTTTGCGAACGCTTCCACCTTCTATCAGTATACCAATCTGATCACGAGTCAGACGGTCCGCCAGATTGGCGAAATCTCTGATAATATCTGTCCCGCCAGAATTAGCCCAGAAATTCTGCGGCATTCGATCCGATGATGTTAAAAGCTGATTGCACCAGTTGATCACATCCCAGGGACAATATACATTCTGGTTTCCAAAACGATAACCATCATACCATTCTCTGGTAACTTCATAATATTCCTCCTGGCCAAAATCCTGCAACAGCTGAATGGTTTCTTCATCTGTAAAACCAAACCATTCGTCGAATTGCTGGTCTGTAATCGAATGGATGACCGGATTATTTAAATCTGAAAAATGCTTTCTCGCGCCACACGCATACACCCCGTCATCACGCTGAAAAACAGTGCCTCGTTCGATTTCAACGCATATCCGAAAAATTGCCGCATCAGTTGAATCATAGCGTTATAATATCCATTTTCATAAGCCTTTTGCAAAGGCGCATCATATTCATCAATAAGTATAATCACCTTTTTCCCAAAATGTTTATACAGCATTCTGGACATCAATCGCAGGGATTCCTCCAGATTCCCGTTTTATCCACATAGTAAAAATCTTCTGTACGAATTTTTTCAAAATTATCGGATCCCACCGGAAGTATCTTTTTTATCACAATCTCACCTCATTTCTATAAATTATTAAACTGATTTTCACATCACGCATTCCTGTTCCAGTTTCTTTCCCTTCTCCAGCATCAAAGAAAACAGATTCCGCTGCTCTTCGAAATATTGATCTTCCATCATCTGTTTTAAAGCCTTTTTATCACGTTCTGTCAGTGGCTTCCCATATTGCAGATGCGCCAGGTATGTCTCTTCATCCATCTGTCTTGTCCGAAAAGGAATCCCCGTCTTTTCCCGCAGGTCTTTCCAGATTTGGAAACCACCGCAGTCTATATCTCCGAAATGCTCATACCAGATTCCAGTGCTTTCTATCGTTTTCGTGTCTGTGTTCCCTGTGTTCTTTTTTATCTTCGTGGCTTCTCCCGTCTCTGTGTTTTCCGTAGCCACTGCATCATTCCCTGCCTCTATCTTCTCAAGATTCTCATATAGTTTTCGCAAGAATTGCCGCTTGACTTTGTTATGATATCCACCCAGATAAATTACCAGGGTTCCCTCTTCCTGGAAACGGTGAAATGAGGTGAGGTTTTCTATGGTGAGCACTCGTTTTGGAGAGTGAGCACCGTCCCACTGAATCTGTAAAATATCTGTGCTTGACAGGCCGATGCCACCAGGAAAATGTTCCAGAGTGATTCCATCCTCATCTTCTCTTTTCTGAGGTTTGGCACGTTTTTTTATCTCATTACCTTTATTCTGATTAATTCTATTCTGCTGATCATCGGTTTCTTCCTTGGTTTCTTCTATATAAAAATGCCCACACCCTTTCATCATCACCCAGGAAGGATTTTTGTAGATTCCAAATTCTTCCAACACCTGTTCCGTCTCGAGATTATGCAGCCGTTCTTCCTCTTTAGAGAAATGTTTTATGATACTCACGGCCATCGGCAGTTCTTTTTCGGCTACTTTGGAATCTTTCCAGAAACGGATGGAAAATTCTCGCCAGAATATCTCTTCGGTATTGGTCAGGATAGCCAGAACTAAACGACAACGTTCCGAAAATTGTTCCGGCTGGTCCGTGTCCACATATTGACGCACACTTTTCCCTTCCTGAATCCTTTCCTGCACCCACTCCAGAAAATGATCTATCAGAGGATGTTTTCCAGCATATTCACTACAAACTTTAAGAATACGTGTTTCTTTTTCCATTTTGGGTCGGCGGTGCAAAAAGTCGTAAATCTCGTCGGCCCGTCCCGTGTGCAGGACACATTTTTCCAAAATATGCCCTGCCTTATTATTTTTCCAGACGAGAGAGATGTATCCTTTTTGTTCCATCTCCATCAATTGTGCATGAATATCTTTAAATTGCAGATTACCCGGATCAAAATATTCCGGCCAGAGACGTTTTGTCACCGGAACGCTGATAGTCTGGCTCCGCTGGTTTTTGCCGGTGTAAAGAAGACTGTTCTCGTACCTGTCCAGTAATTTATTTAACATTTCCTCATCATAGCGCCGCATGGCTGAAGTCCTCCACATAACTCATGGTGTCTTCCTGGAGTACCAGAAGAACTTTTTTCACCGCCGGACCGATATACTGAATCTTATCCGGCGGAGCAGAAATAATCACCTGCAGGTTGGAACTGGTCAAAAACTCGAGCATCCCGCGGATTCTTTCGTCATCCATATTATTGAAGGCCTCGTCCATCATAATCAGACCAATCGCATCGCCGCCGATGCTGTTGCGGTAGAGCTGCATAAAGGAAGCGGCCACCGTGATGTAGAACGGCGTCTGCGTTTCGCCGCCGCTCTTTTCCTGGCTGACTTTGGAGTAAAGCATATAGCCGCCATCGTCATTCTGAATCTTGATATCGTAGTCCAGATAAGTGCGATAATCGGTATATTCTTCCAGTGTCTGCGTGCTGTTCTCATTATCGAGGGTCAGTTTTTCGAAGAGTTCATCAATGACTTCCCGATGCGTCTCCCGAAAGATTCCGCTGAAAATGGACTCTCCCTGAAGGACATTGAAGTCATCCATGATCATCTTGTAATATTTTTTCAATTTTTTGTTTGGTTCATAGAGGAATTCGTACTGCTCTCTGCTGAAATGAATGTCTCGCAGAGAACGATTCAGTTCTTTAAATTCCGTTTGGGCCTGCTTGATATTTTCCTGCAATCGGGAAAGGAACTGCTCGCGGAATTCTTCCTCCGCGGACTGCCTGGCTTTCTGCACCTTTTCTTCATAGGTCAGCAGCTGGGAATTTTTCAGTTTGTCGTATTCCTGCAAAAATTCCGGATAGCCTTGCATGGATTCCGCCGCGCCAAAATCATGCGCCGTTTTGTAATCA
>JAJQDO010000224.1 GCA_021202175.1 Clostridiales bacterium
CAGGTATATTCCAAGAAGCCCATGTTAAACCCTCCTCTTAATTGAACCCCTCACGCAAACTTTTCCACTCAAAATCTCTGAATTTTCATTTCCACACCTGGTTAATCCATTGAACACATTCCTCACCCATAATGAGCCGCTCCTTTGCACATTCCTCAGGGAATTGCCTTTCAGACTTAATAAACCATTTGATTGCCGCTCCGCAGTTTTCCAACATCATATGGCTCATATGATCGAAGCAGATATGCCGATAAGGGTATGGAAAATCATGAGTCTCCAGTCGTTTCGCTATCTTTTGGCCACTTTCCGCCGATGGCCAGATGGTGTCTACTTTCATAGAAAAGAGCAGAATGGGTGCTTTTATTTTTTCTACGGGAATAACGGAATCCGGGTTAATGGATTTCCCCGTGTTAAATTCCAGTATATTGTACTCTCTGTTTCTGAGGACTTCCTGCACGATTGGGAATCGTCTTGTCTTATATGGCGTAAATGGCAACTCTCGGCCCCGGTAACTCCAGCAGGACGTACCAGACGGTCTTTTCCCGGTTATCATTCCCTCGCTGTAAAACCATGATGGGGTTTTCAAGATGACCATGCTCAGTTTAGGAAACTGTATTGCGGCGGCCGCGGCATATTCCGCTCCTTTGGATGCCCCTTCAATCCCGATTTTTTCATATCCCTGCGCTTTCAGCCACCCAATCGCCTCCTCGATATTTTCAAGTTCTACCCGGCTCAGATATCTGGCAGAATGTTTTGTCCCGAAATACCCCAGCGCAAATGCAGGGATGCCCTCACTCTGTAAATATCGAGCGAGGTTTTCGGCATGTTCCAACCCTCCCTCGCTGCCGGACAAAGTGATGACTACTTTATCTTTTCTGCCTGATACAGGGAACAATACAGCATCCGCATTGCATACTACTGTCCTGATATTACTCACTTGCTTCTCCTCCTGATATTGTGCATTTACGATTTCTTCCTGACCGTCAAAAAACTCATCATACGCCAGCAAGCCAAAATTCACTTTTCAATTTCATGTCCTTCTTAATTTCTGATTTCGGTGCAGGCGCAGGCACGCCAATATACTTCCGAACCAAAGCACCATGCTCTCGCTCATCAAGCCATTGGTGAAAGCCAGACGAAACGCGCTGTCCGGCATAAGCAGGGTTATCAGTTTTAACGCCAGATAAAAAATCAGCGGATTGGACAGAGCCATCTGCTGCGGCAGGGCGCTTTGTCCACGCAGTACCAGCCAACCCCAATAGAGATAGGGCGGCAGCATCAATACCTCGCTCACCAGGACGAGCCACGAAAAATGGAAAAAGACTGCCTCTGAAACCGGAATGGCAGCGGAGGCATACCCGTTCCCGCTCATCCAGGCGAAGCCATACAGAAGCATAATGTAAAACAGATGAAGGCACAGCCATGGGGTCAGGCTGAATGTGATCAGGTAGTGGTAGACTTTTTGCCGTCCTTCTCCAGTGATCAGTTCCCCAATCACAAACAGCGCGATTCCGTACAGAATGATGCCTGGAAAGGCCAGTGCCATAGCCAGATTGTTACGCCAGGGGGCGATTTGCGCCGCCCCTGCCGTCAACCAGGAGATTGTCCCGGAGTAGGCTGTGTCACCGTAGAGCATGAGCCAATCCCCTGCTCCAAAGCACACACAGCCCAACAGACCGCAGAGAAGGGCAATAATAATCTTTTTATATGTTCTCATTGTGTTTTTCCCGCTTCTGCTTTTGCCACTGGTTATTTCTCGCCTTTTCCTGAAATTCTGATGCTGATTTTGACATTTTTCACTCCTCTTTTTCCATCGATTTACCATGCCAGCGTAATGGTCCCTGACACCATGTACTCGCCATGTGCTCGTTGAAGTTTTCTTTCAAGTTTGTCGCCTCCAGACAAAAATCTGCCGCCCCTTAGGAGGCTTATGCATATGACTGACCCTGCCAGCGTCGCAGATCAGTCTCAAGAAACTCTCTTGTTTCCCGCACATATTCATCAACCTTATAGAGCACGGCGGTATGGCCGCCTTCTATTTTAACAACCTTTGCTTTCGGCATAAAAAGAAGCAATTCCGCCTGCGCAGCCTCCGAAAAGGCCTTGTCTGCCTTCGGAAGAACCAGAAGCGTTTTATCATCAAACCTTTTATAATCCGAAAACTCAAAAGGCTTTATGTCTGCCGCATCTATGATCAAGCCTGTCATATGCAGGTCAAACTTCTTAGTGTATTGCCCATAAATCCAGGTGAAGAAATCCTCCATATACGCTCTGTTAATGGGATTCTCATTTTCCATGCCGACCTGCTTTTTTGACACCGCAAACAGCATTTTCTTTATCCAAGAATAAGGAACAACTTTCATAAGTCCCATCATCACACCGGATGATTTATACTGCTTTTTCAAGTCCACAATGCTCGCCCGTGACAGGCTGCACGTAGAATATAAAGCCACAGCGGACACCATATCCGAATACCGCCTTGCAATAAGCTGAGCCACAAACCCGCCCAATGAAGCACCGATTAACACGGGATTCTTAATCTC
The DNA here is from genome assembly GCA_021202175.1 of Clostridiales bacterium. Lineage (GTDB taxonomy): Bacteria > Bacillota > Clostridia > Lachnospirales > Lachnospiraceae > Anaerobutyricum. The sequence goes on from JAJQDO010000224.1 coordinate 2,544, forward strand.
CAGCTTTTTTATAAGCTTCATGATGTGGTCGGCAAGCTGTTCCAGATCGTTGATTTCCATAGGATAATCAAAGGTAAGAATCTGATAATCCTCTTCCATTTGAACAATATGGTTGAACCAGACATCTGAAATTCCCGTGCCGCCCACAAGATACACCAGAGTATACCTAGCATCAGCTTTACCGCACAAAAGATAGCGGGTGCTAATCCCATCTGTTTTTTCTTCTGCAAAGGGGTGCGTTTTGCCAAACCGTTGTAGTTCCTCTGCAATTGCCATATTGTGCTCCATTTCTATAAATAC
>JAJQDO010000179.1 GCA_021202175.1 Clostridiales bacterium
GTTCCGGGAACTGTTCTGCGACTCGCGTCGGGAGCTGTTCCGGGAACTATTCTGCGACTCGCTTCGGGAACTGTTCTGGAAATAATTTCTTGACGACTCATTATTCTGATTGGATGTTTTCTGATTTCTGGACATACGATATACTCCTTCCTGAATCACATTTGTTTTCTTGCCTTATCTATCTTGTTTTCCAAGGACAAGAGAAGTATGTCCACATATTCCGAAAACTATTCTGCGATAATTTTTTTAAATTTCTTTTTGCCGCGTTTTAAGACAGCGCCGCCTTTCAGATCATCCGGTGTGTAAGACGCCTTGATGTCTGTAACTTTTTCCCCATCCAGCGTAACACCGCCCTGAGTTACATTTCTACGCGCCTCCGAGCGGGTAGCGGCCAATTCTGCCTTTACAAGCAGACCTAAAATGTCAATGCTCCCATCTGTAAAATCCTCTGCGGTGAGCACGCATTCCGGCATATCTGCTGCCGCCCCTTGCGCAAATAATGCTTTGGCTGCAGCCTGCGCCTTTTTGGCTTCTTCTTCTCCATGTACCAGTTTTGTCAGTTCATAGGCGAGAATCTCTTTCGCTTTATTTAACTGGCTGCCTTCCCAGTCGGCCATCGCGTCGATCTCCTCCAGCGGAAGGAAGGTGAGCATGCGGATACATTTCATGACGTCAGCGTCACCGACATTTCTCCAATATTGATAAAAATCGAAAGGAGATGTCTTGTTCGGATCCAGCCATACAGCGCCGGACTGGGTCTTACCCATCTTTTTCCCTTCAGAATTCAAAAGCAGAGTGATGGTCATGGCGTGGGCGTCTTTTCCTAATTTGCGTCGAATCAGTTCCGTACCTCCCAGCATATTGCTCCACTGGTCATTTCCCCCAAACTGCATGTTGCAGCCGTATTTCCTGTATAATTCCAGGAAATCATAGCTCTGCATGATCATATAGTTAAATTCCAGAAAGGAAAGGCCTTTTTCCATGCGCTGCTTGTAGCACTCCGCGCGAAGCATGTTGTTGACCGAAAAACAGGATCCGACTTCCCGCAGCAATTCCACATAATTCAAATCCAGCAGCCAGTCCGCATTATTGACCATCAAAGCTTTTCCTTCAGAAAAGTCAATAAAACGACTCATCTGTTTTTTAAAACATTCCACATTATGATCGATGGTCTCTTTCGTCATCATCTGTCTCATGTCGGTACGGCCGGAAGGATCTCCGATCATGGCGGTGCCGCCTCCAATCAGGGCAATCGGCTTATTCCCGGCCATCTGCAAACGTTTCATCAGACAAAGCGCCATGAAATGTCCCACATGCAGGCTGTCCGCCGTCGGATCAAATCCGATATAAAACACAGCCTTTCCCTCGTTAACCATTTTCCGAATCTCTTCTTCATTCGTTACCTGGGCAATGAGTCCTCTTGCCACCAGTTCATCATATACAGTCATCTTTCTTCTCCTTTATCTTTGATTTTCGCTTTCGTTTTGTTACTTCCCCGATGGTTTCATGCAGAAGCGCGATGCCTATATATGACACAATTATATGGCGCAATCGTGCTTCTATAGCGACTCGTTCTTGTTTCACAAGGGAAAATGCCCTGATAAAACAAAAACCCCGCCCTTACAAAAGGGCGAGGTAAAAATCGCGGTACCACCTTTTTTTTACAGGAAATGTACAGATATCAGCTATTCCACTTCATCTCTGTCAGTCTCTCCTGCCTCTGGTATGATGCTATCACATCATCAGCGAGGTAACGGTCGCCTGCCGCCGCAGCCTACTAAGGTACTCCGTTCGGTGCAAAACTCCGGAATGTATTCGCCTTCCAAAGTTCCATCGGCCTTTCACCAACCGGCCTCTCTCTGTATATCCCTGCAGATGCTACTTATTTCCTTCATCGTCTTTATCGATAATGGTAAATATCTGTTATTGTACGCAATCCCAATCATTTTGTCAACATTATTTTCATACCAACACGGTTCACGATGCATCCACCAGAATATATCCGCCGGTATTTTTCCTTTTGCTGAAATATACATGTCTGTCGGCAACGTTTTTCTGCGGAAACATATAAGCCATGAGATCAGAAAGCGCAGCCCACTTTATTCTCTGGCGCTCTCCTGCCCAGTCCCTGGTCGCGGAATCCGTAAATATAATCTGGTCATCTCTGTCGATTCCGAGCAGGATCATCGTGTGATAAGAGCCGGCATACTTCTTATCAAACCATCGCACCACACGGCCGTGCTCCCGTTTCATGCGGCTGGTCTCGATCACCACCGGTTTTCCCGAGAACAGATGTGCCTCTATCTCTTCCATAGCGGCAGCATCTTCAAAAGCTCCCATATATCTGTGCGCCACATGAGAATCTTTCAAAACGCACGAGATACCGTAAAGAGATACCGGCATCTGCCTGGCCATCGGTTTCCCATAATTATTCTGCCAGACGGATTCCGAAAATACCTTCTTTTCCACCTGTCGAATGGTATCATCCGGCCGCAGAAACCGGTATGACGGCACGTAAGCGGCCAGCAGCGTCGTCAGAGAACAGCAGGCACAACCATGGCGGGTCATATATTCACTATATTCATTATAATCGCCGGCTTTCTGTTGAAAGACCGGATATGTGCGACAGCTTGTGGCAGAACCGTTTTCCTGGCAGTCGTGGATATGCACATCAAGACGTTTTCCATCGAGGATTTTATTTTTATTATTTCTATTATTTTTAATGTTTCCATCGAATTCTTCATATTTATTATTTTTATTATCCCCCATTCACTCCTCATTAACAAGCCGTTTCCTGCCAAAGGAATCCATCTCAAAATACATATCTACAACATT
>JAJQDO010000322.1 GCA_021202175.1 Clostridiales bacterium
AAGCGGTCCGTCCCGCCGCCCGCATCGCCCAGGCGGAGGAGTTCATTTCGCGCATGGAAGACGGTTATGAGACCCAGGTGACAGAAGGAGGACATTCTCTCTCCGGCGGGCAAAAGCAGCGGCTTTCCATCGCCCGTGCCATCATGAAACAGCCCGAGATATTGATATTTGATGATTCCGGCAGCGCGCTCGACCTGAAAACGGAGGCAAATCTTTTTGCGGCATTACATAACGAATTCGCGGACACGACGAGAATCATTGTCGCCCAGCGTATCTTTTCGGTCAAAGACGCCGACCGGATTCTTGTACTTGATCACGGGAGAATCAGTGCTTCCGGTACGCACGAGGAACTGTTGGAAAGCTCCGACATTTACCGCGAAATCTGTCGCTCGCAGCTGAAAAAAGGGGAGGTGGCATAAAATAGTGGATAAAGTGACAAAAGAAATGACGGAAAAAGTGACAGAGGAAATAGGAAAAAGAACGAGTGACAATGCACCAAAAATTGAGCTGCGTCGCCAGTCCACCATGGGCCAGACAGTGGAAAATCCGAAAAACATGGGAGAAACTCTGGGAAAACTGCTCCGGTACTTCACGCAGTCCAAAGGATTGCTGATCGGACTGCTGTTAGCTGTGGTGGCAGTGACCATCACCTCGTTGCTGGCTCCGGCTTTGCAGGGGATGGTGATCGATACGATACAGGAACGTTCCTGGCACAGCTTTCAGACATTATTGATTTTGTTATTGATTACCTATGTATTTCACGGTGCTTTTACTCTGGCACAGTCATTGCTGGCGGCAAGGCTCAGTCAGAGCATCGTGCGCCATATGCGTTACGATCTGTTTCGCAAGATTGACCATCTTCCCATCTCTTATCTGGATATGCATTCGAACGGAGATGTGATGAGCCGCATGACCAATGATATCGAAAACATTTCCAATACCGTATCGCAGAGCATCGGGTCCCTCATTTCCGGCGTGCTGACCATGATCGGAACCATTGCCATCATGTTCTGGTACTGCTGGCAGCTGACGATGATTACGATGATTACCGTCGTTTTGACCGTTATTGTGACACAGCAAATGTCAAAAATCATGCGCAGTGTATACCGTAAACGGGCGAATGCTCTGGGCAGATTGAACGGGCATTCGGAGGAAATGATCTCCGGTTACCGCACCGTGCTCGCCTATAATCGGCAGGAGAGGACGAAGGCAGAGTTTCAGGAACTTTCGGATTGGTTGACGACAGAAGGCATCCGGGCGGAGATTCTCGGCGGAACGATGGGACCGCTGATGAACGCCATATCTAATCTTGGTTTCGTCATTGTTGCCGCTTTTGGAGGATATTTTGCGCTGAAAGGGTTGATTACCATCGGAGTCATCTCCGCATTTATCATCTATGCCAAGCAATTTTCCCGGCCCATCAATGAAATTGCGCAACTGTTTGGTTCGGTGCAGACGGCCATCGCCGGGGCGGAGCGGGTTTTTGATCTGTTGGAACAGCCGGATGAGGATGACAGTGGGTCGGAAATCATCGAGGATATGAAAGGAAACATTTCCTTCCGCCATGTTAATTTTTCCTATCTTCCGGGAAAGCAGGTGCTGTATGATTTTAACCTGGACGTGAAATCCGGGCAGAAAATCGCCCTTGTTGGAGCCACAGGCAGCGGCAAGACGACGGTCGTGAATCTGCTGATGCGTTTTTATCCGGTGGATTCCGGTGAGATATTGATTGATGGCAAGAATATCATGGATTTGCAGCGGGACTGGCTGCGGCACAACACCGCCATCGTTTTGCAGGACACGGTACTATTTTCGGATACCATCGAAAACAACATCAAATATGGCAATCCCCATGCTGACGATGCCAGCATGATACAGGCTGCGCAGACGAGCAACTGCGCTTACTTTATCGAACGCATGAAGGATAAATATCAGACCTTCCTCAAACAGGCCGGCGCCAGCCTCTCTCACGGTCAGCGGCAGCTCTTAAACATTTCCCGAGCGGTCATTGCAGATCCGCGGATCCTGATTCTTGACGAGGCCACCTCCTCCGTAGACACGAGGACCGAGCAAAATATTCAGGACGCGCTGGTGAATCTGATGAAAAACCGCACCAGCCTCATTATCGCGCATCGGCTTTCCACCATCCAGGATGCGGACGTGATCGTGGTCATGGACAAAGGTCGGGTCGTAGAAACAGGGAACCACGAGGAATTGATTGAAAAACAGGGGTCATACTATAGTCTGTATATGTCCCAGTTCGCGGGAAATAAAACGTGAAAAATGATATTTTTACCCATACCTTGTATATTGTTACAGGGTATGGGTATCATTTTGTCCAGGTGCATCATACTCCGCAAGATAGTTAAAACTTTTCACAACTTCAAACGCTTCCTGCTCCAACGTCCATTTGAGCAGATCATAAATATCTTAAAAATGGTAATAAAAAGTTTTTCTGTTCATATCACAGTCCGTGATAATGTCCTTTACCGTAATCTTTGGGAATGGCTTTGCACGCCATTTTTTTCAGAGAGGCAGCCATGGCCTGTTTCGTCCGTAATGTCATTTCTTTCTGTTTCATGTTTCTGTACTCTCCTCTTATATTTTTCTGTATTCTCTGTTTGCAGTTCTTTTATTTAATATACACGTGTCCGGTGATTGTTTCAACGGATAAAATACCTACAAATGTCCGTTTTTAACGGAGTCGAAAAATGACAGTTCACGTACCCCGTGAACAGTAGTTACTTTTCACGGGGTAGTTGTAATCTCCCAGTGAATGAAAACCCCAATCCCCCAGCTATGCTGGGGCGAATTGAGTAAGCAGTAG
>JAJQDO010000184.1:0-1595 GCA_021202175.1 Clostridiales bacterium
ATACCCGGGATCTGTATCAGACCGAAGGATTTTATGAATATACAAAACTGGATCAGATCAAAAAACATTATCAGCTGTCTCCACATATGAGGGCAAAACAGGGCAATGTCCATGGTCTCGTCGGCGTCGGTCCGGATAACCGGGAATTGACTGCTTTGACCGGAAGAGAACGACTATCTGCTCATCCGAAAGAAAAATTCCTCTATGAAAGGGAAGAACGTACGATTTTTCGTCACGAGACAGAAGAGGAAGAGGTGCGTTACCTTGAGGAATATCTTCTATATCCTATTGAAAAGGCCGGAAAGGCGACAGATCAAAATGAGCTGGAACGCTGGGCGCATAATGAGGAGGACGCATTGAAGCAGATTGATCGCAGACTTTCGGAGCGTAGCTTTCTCCTCGGGGAAACGCCTGCGAAAGCAGATGTGTTGCTGTATCAGACGTTGTTGCGCCATGACACAATTTATTACTACCTTTATCGTTTAAACTTCGCGAAGAGCGCGGATTTTAAAAACATCGGAAGATATTTACAAGTGCTGAGTCAGATTCCTGAGATCCGGGATTCGATAGACATAGAAAAAGAAAAGACGGAAAGTTTTCTGAAACTGGATGACAGAAGAATCCTTATCATCTGGTATTCAGAGGACCTTAAAGAAGAGGAGAAGAAAGCAATGGGAAAAATTTATCATGGAATACTGGAACTGATTGGGCATACGCCGCTCGTAGAGCTCGATCGTTTTGAGAAGAAAGAAGGCGTGAGTGCCCATATTTTGGCAAAACTGGAAGCCTATAACCCAACCGGTTCCGTGAAGGATCGAGCTGTGATCAATATGATTGAGGCAGCAGAGGCGGAAGGCACGCTTAAACCAGGCGGAACGATTCTGGAGGGAACATCTGGTAATACCGGTATTGGGCTTGCCGCTATCGGTGCGGCAAAAGGATATCAGGTCAGGATCGTGATGCCGGATGATGTGTCTGAGGAGCGTACTCGTCTGATGAATTCCTACGGCGCGGAAGTGGAGCTGACGCCCGGTGCGTTGAAGATGAAGGCAGCAAATGAGCGAGCTGCGGAGCTTCACCAGCAGATTTCTGATTCGGTGGTAATTGGCCAGGGAGGAAATCCGCACAATCCTGAGGCACACTACAAGACAACTGGGCCAGAAATTTGGGAAGATACCGATGGAAAAGTGGATATTTTTGTGGCTACGGCCGGAACTGGAGGAACGATTTGCGGTGCGGGAAGATATTTAAGGGAAAAGAAGCCAGATGTGAAAATTGTGGCAGTGGAGCCGACCGGAAATGCAGTCCTGACCGGCGGAGAACCTGGCCCACATAAGATTCAGGGAATCGGAGGTGGCCCAACACTGCCTGTTACGGATGAATCGATGTTTGATGAAGTCATCGATGTCAGTGACGATGATGCATATCGATATGCGAATATTCTTCCCAGAGTAGAGGGACTTTCGATTGGAATCTCCGCGGGGGCGGCGCTCTATGCGGCGCCGGAGCTGGCAAAACGCCCGGAGCACGCTGGAACAGTCTTTGTGGTCTTGATCCCGGACCGCGGCGAGCACTCTCTGTCGGGAGATCTTGAG
>JAJQDO010000184.1:1605-2789 GCA_021202175.1 Clostridiales bacterium
ATCTTTATGATTTTTCGCTGACGGAACAGAGGTGGCAGAAGGAGTATCATGGCAATAAATATTATACGTGTGACGGAGGAATGGCAGCGCGCCGGTGTGCATTATGTGCGCGTCTGTGCAACAAACAGACCGTTGCAGGCGGATATTCATCAGGAATTTGAGCAGGATACGCCGGACAGCAGATATATACTGGTGCTGGATGATATCTATCCCGTATCCACCTGCAGGCTGCGTCTCACCGAAAATCATACGGCGCGGATAGAGCGCGTTGCGACAGTGCCGGAATACCAGAGCCGGCATTATGGCACGACCGCAATTCGGGCGGCAGAGGAGTGGCTGAAGGAGCAGGGGGTCAAGAAGATTTATATCAATTCACGTACGGCGGTGGTCGGATTCTATGAATCGCTGGGCTATACACCCTATCCGGATCAAATCACGGGGAGCGGAACCTTTGAGTGTATATTGACGGCAAAGGAACTGTGATTGTTGCCTTAGACATACATAGCCCGTCTGTATCTGTATTTTTACAGTGTGCAGGCGGGCTATTTTTGTTTCCTTTAGTAGAAACAATGGCAGAACAGAACCTGGATAACAACAACCAACAGCAGAACTCCGGACAGGAGGACCGTACTTTTAGCCAGGAAGAATTAGACTCTATTATCAAGAACCGTCGCTCCTCTCGCGGGAGCGTGGATTGAAATGGGAAGGAAAGCCTGCGGGACCTGACCGGCATCGATTATAATGAGGAGTGATTATGGCAGACATATGGCAGGAACTGCTGGAAGCGATTGATGAGCAGGATTATCAGAGACAGATTGAGAACAATAAAGAACTGCAGAAGCTGATGAAAAAGATTGAAAAGAAGCATCCGAGTTATGAGGATGTATTGGAATATGCAGATGTTCTAGGAGAATGTCTTTCAAATGCAATCAAGAACAATGTGAGCGGCTCAGTACTGCCGGATGGGAAAATGTATTATAATATCGCGAAAACCGTATTAGAGCCGATGCTGAAGGAAAACTATGAAAAAGTTATAGAACATGCGTGGTTTGCCAGAACAACCTGAACACGAACGCAAAGCTGGGCTTGAAAGCGGTCAGGGCAGAAAACATGGCAAGATGAGACGGCGGTTGAAGAAAGAAAAAGAATTTCATTGGAAAATGCCAAAAGAAATGGTAATATAA
>JAJQDO010000308.1 GCA_021202175.1 Clostridiales bacterium
ATTCTATACGGAAGGATTTTGCGATTTTATTGTTTTGGTCCGTTCATAGGCTATCCTACTCTCACATAAACTTTCACTACCCCGTGAATAGTAGCAATCTGTAAAAAAATACATGCATTAACAAATATTAGAATTTGACAGTATGGGATATATGCCATATAATAAAAAAGGAGAGTATATGGAACATTTTAGTGTAGAGTTTTATACTAAAGAAAACGGAGAAAAACCTGCACGAGATTTTATCTTGAGTCTTGATAATAAAATGAAGGCAAAATTATTAGGCATTATTGATGTGTTAGAAGAAAAAGGGAATCAATTAAGAGAACCTTATAGTAAGTATTTAGGAGATGGTATATTTGAAATCCGAGGAAAAGCTGGATCAAATATAACAAGAATATTATATTTTTTCTATTTTGAGTAGAGAATTATATTGACAAATGGATTTATAAAAAAGTTACAGGAAACGCCAAAACAGTACATCGTAAATGAAAAAATATAGAAAAGATTTTATTAAGAGGGAGAATGTAAAATGAGTGAATTCCAGGAATTTTTACAGGAACAGTTAAAAGATGAAGAATTTAAAAAAGAATATGAAACGATTCAACCGGAGATGGATGTAATCAGAGCTATCGTTGACGCACGCATTTCCCAAAATCTTACGCAAAAGGAACTTGCTGAGAGGACAGGGATAAACCAGGCTGACATAAGTAAGCTGGAAAATGGAACACGGAATCCTTCTTTAAATCTCCTCAAACGTCTGGCTGATGGAATGGGTATGAATTTGGAATTGGTATTTACACCTAAAAATGTTATGAAATGAGTGACCCATAAATGAACTGCCAGAGAAAGATGTAGTATTTCGAGAATGTTGTACCGTTGCGATTTTTCAATGATAGATTTTTCTGGCACTAAAAGGAGATAGAAATTGAGTGAGCATATGGATGTCAATAAAATGAATCAAGCGATTCGAATCACGAAAATGCATTATGAACTGCATTACAGTCAGTTAGAGATTGCCAGCAAGGAAGGTATCAGCAAATCTACTGTAAGCCGGATATTAAAATCGGCCATGGATATGGGGATTATCGAAGTGCGGATCAAAAATTCCGTGAGCGACCACAGTGATCTGGAACAGGAGCTGCTTCGTCGATTTCCGTTAAGACGGGCGGTGATCGTGCCGGATCTGGTAGGGAATCAGCAGATTCTGCTGCAGGATGTTTGCGGCGCATTGGCGAATGATCTGCCCAGATACTTGAAAAACGACAGTGTGTTAGCAGTCGCCTGGGGCAGAACGCTGGCAGTGCTGGCCAAGTTTTTGCCACGGCTCGACCGGAAGGGCATTTCGGTGATTCAGCTCAGTGGGGGATTTTCCAGAGCGGTTTATGAATCCGGTGCATTAAATATCCTGCAGAATTTTATGGATTGCACTGGAGGCACCGGATATCAGATTCCGGCTCCGGCGATGGTCGACCATGCCTTTATCGCGGATACCTTGAAACAGGACTCACAGATTCATCAGGTGCTTGAGATGGCCAAAGTTTGTGAGACAGCAGTATTTTCTGTGGGAAACCTGGAGCGCCCGTCGGTTCTCTATGAGATGGGACTGATTGACGAGGAGGATTATCGAGATTTCCATAGAAGAGGCGCTGTGGGCGATTGTTGTTCTCATTTTTTAAATAAAAACGGGGACATTTTTGATAAAGAAATCGACGACAGAGTGGTGGGAGCTTCTTTAGATACTATTAAGAAGATTCCCAACAAACTGTTGATTGCCGTAGGAAAAGAAAAGACGGAAGTGGTGGCAGCGGCCTTGCGAGGCGGTCTAGCTGACAGTCTGTATATCGACGAGCCTACGGCCAGGGAAATTGTCCGGGCAGAGTCGTAAATTGTTCAGAAAACGGAGCAACAACATTTTTCACTCTGCAACAGAAAATGTACATAAAGCATGGAGGAGGCAAAAATAATGCGACAGATGCGAAGAATCAAACAGATGGTAAGCGAAGAGGAATGCAGGAAGGTATTACGTGAAGAAAAAAGAGCAGCCTTTTCTGTTATTGGTGAGGAGGGGTATCCATATACGGTTCCTGTTAATTTTTATTACGAAGAGGATGATAACTGTATTTATCTGCATGGGGCAAAAACAGGACACAAAACCGATGCTATTCAGAACTGCGATAAGGTTTGTTTTACGACTTGGAATCAGGGATTCAAGAGAGAAGGAGGCTGGGAATGGAATGCGACGAGTGTTGTGATATTTGGCAGAGCCAGAATCGTTCAGGATAAAGAGATCGTTGCCGATCGTTTGCGAAAGATGGCTGCGAAGTACTATCCTTCTCAGGACGAAGTCGACCGGGAGATGAACGGGCCGGATATAAACCGTGTGCAGATGATCGCCATTGAGATAGACCATATGACTGGGAAACTTGTGAATGAAAAATAAAAGGAAAGTGATGAATCAACCAACGGTAGAGAGATTTTTTTGACCGTCTATGGCATAATATATTATAGTAAACGACTTTATGTCGTTCACTATAAAACAAGAAAATGCTTTTATACATTCATAGTTGCTAACGGGAACAGTCACATAGGCGAGAGGAGGGGAGCCTGATGATCGATGCAAAACAGACCGGGCGATTTATCGCACAGTGCCGTAAAGAAAAAAGCTGGACGCAAAAGGAACTGGGAGAACGATTGGGTGTGACAGACCGCGCCGTATCAAAATGGGAGACCGGCAGGTCCCTTCCCGATATCAGTCTGCTGGAGCCTTTATGTGCATTATTTGAAATCAGCGTCAGCGAGTTGCTGGCAGGACAGAAGATGGGAGCCGTAGATTATAAAAAGGAAACGGATCGACTGCTTATGGATGCTATCGGAAAGAATTCGTTATATGGATTTCAGGTTGTACTCTATCTATTACTTGTCATCGGTCTGTTTCTCATGAATTTTCCTTTATTTTTGGAACGAGTTTGTCTCATGCCGCGCAATGCGTTGGTCACCGGCTTATGCTGGGGAACGTCCCTCGTTATCTATTTTATCGAGATCTATCTTGATAAGAAGTTACCACTGCGGCAGTTTCGTTCTTCGAATGTCAGACTGGAAGGAATCGCGAGTGGTCTGTATTTTCTTTTTTATATGGCGATTATTCTTTCGCAAAACGGACGGCTGTTCTTCATAGAGAACAGGTCGACAGAAGATCTTCTTTATATCGGCACCATTGTAGCGATAGGATTCGTGATGGTAGTTGTTGTGAGCGTGTTTGCAGCCAGAAGACGAAGAAAAGAGTGGAATGAATGGGAACATTATAAATAAAACATTAGAAAATATTAGGCAACGAATGAGAAAAGGGATGATGTGAGATTCACCTGAATCCCTGTCGATATATGGATAGAAAATCTTTATGACAAAGAACCTTGCAAAAGTAATCCATGCTTTTGCAAGGTTCTTTTTTTCTTTAAGAAAGAAATCTGTTAGGACCACCTAATCTTATGACATTCCCATTGACAACCCTATACCCCTATATGTATAATAAACCTATACCCCCTATGGGTATCAGGAACTTGGTAACAAGTCGTTGCTATTTGTTTTTTGTTTTGAAGGCATTACGCCAGTTTACGGTTTGCAGGTTAAGAAATGGAGGGGATGCAATGAAGAAGACACAGGGCAAGAGTACGCAGAGGAATCGCATGAAGCAGATTCAAAAGAATTCTCGTGAGGATTACCTGGAAGCATTGCTGCTCCTTCAGTCTCAACAATCGAGTGTGCATTCATCGGAACTCGCTTCCTTTATGGATTTTTCCCGGGCCAGCGTCAGCCAGGCGGTTTTAAGTATGGAGAAGGATGGCTTTCTTTCCATGGATGACAAATATAGTCTGCATCTGACCGAAAAAGGGAGGAAGATTGCGGAACAGGTACATCGAAAACACGAATATTTTGAAAAAAAACTGCTGATTGCTGGGGTGGATCCAGCAACGGCCGACAAAGAAGGTGGCAGTCTGGGTCATGCAATCAGTGACGACAGCTTTGAGAAGATCGCAGAACATGGGATGAAGAACGAACATGCAACAATAGAGCAATCATGTGGTAAAGAACAAGCGTGAAATGTAATGAAAGATTCTATAATGAAGAAATATAAGTTGAAGGAGGAATTGTCATGAAGGATTCATTCATGGTGAAAGCAGTGGTTCCGAAACTGGAAAGTTTTTTAGAACTGGGAGGTATAAAAAAGGATATCGTCTGTCTCGTGATTTCCGGGGCTACGGTTTTGTGCAGTCTGGCCGGACTGTCACCTTTTCCGTTTGATGTGGCTTGGATTGCCATCATCCTCTGTGGGATTCCAATCATTCTGGAGGCCATTATAGGGCTGGTGACGGAATTTGACATCAAAGCGGATGTGCTGGTTTCCCTTGCTCTGATCGCGTCCATTGCCATTGGTGAGATATTTGCAGCAGGGGAGGTGGCTGTCATCATGCAGTTAGGTGGTTTGCTTGAGGAACTGACGGTGCGGAAAGCCAGAAGCGGGATGGAGAAGCGTGTGAAGCTCACGCCGACGACAGCCCGCATTCTGGGTGCGAATGGAGAAGAACGGATTGTTCCGTCTGAACAAGTTCAAGTGAGTGATCGAATCAGAGTTCTCCCCGGAGAGACGGTTCCCGTAGATGGAGTGATCTTGTCCGGGCAGACTTCTATCAATCAGGCAGTAATGACCGGTGAATCCATGCCGGTCGATAAAACAGTTGGCGATGAGGTTTCTTCTGGAACCGTGAATCAGTTTGGCGCATTCGATATGGAGGCAATGAAGGTAGGCGAGGACAGTTCCATCCAGAGGATGATTCGGCTGGTCCAGTCGGCGGATGCTGGAAAGGCGAAGATCGTGGGGCTGGCAGATCGTTGGGCGACATGGATTGTCGTGATTGCTCTCACCGCCGCCGCCCTGACCTGGCTATTGACAGGACAGATCATCCGCGCGGTAACGATTCTGGTCGTATTTTGTCCCTGTGCACTGGTCCTGGCAACGCCGACCGCGATCATGGCGACCATCGGAAATGCGACGAAGCATGGATTCCTTGTCAGGGAAGGGGATGCGCTGGAGCGACTAGCAAATGTAAAGAAAATCACTTTTGACAAGACAGGGACATTGACTTACGGTACACCCCAGGTGGTTTGTGTAAAGAGTGCTGTCCCAGAAATAGCGACCGACACGATCTACCAGTTCTGTGCTGCCGCGGAACAGCTGTCAGAACACCCACTGGGTAAGGCCATCGTCAAGTGTTACAAAGACGAAACCAGGAGGGAACTTCCATCCTGCGAGCAGTTTGCCATGCTGCCGGGCCGCGGCGTTTCTGCCGAGGTGAAGGAAAAGAAGATTCTTGCCGGCAACCTTGAAATGATGAGCGAAGAAGCTGTCACGCTGAACGATGACATCCTGGCAGAGACGACTACATTTTTGAAGCAGAGATGCACAGTGATTTATGTGAGTGCGGACGGTAATCTGCTTGGTTTTCTGGTTCTTTCTGATACGCCTAGAGAGAATAGCGCAGCTATGATTGATCAGCTGAAACAGCTTTCCGTAGAACCGGTGCTCCTTACCGGAGATAATGGGGAGGCGGCTGCATCCATAGCTCGGCAACTTCATATCGATGATATTCACGCGGAATGCCTGCCGGAAGATAAGTTGAGGTGGATAGGATCGTATCAGGACAAACAGGAAGCAGTCTGTATGATCGGTGATGGCGTGAACGATGCCCCGGCACTGAAAAAAGCAGATGTCGGTATCGCCATGGGTGGCATTGGCAGCGATATAGCGGTGGATGCCGCAGATATTGCTCTGGTGGATGACAAGGTGGAGGAACTTCCCCATCTGATAGCTCTCTCCAAGCGAATGATGGTGACGATTAAATTAAACATGACGTTTTCTCTGACATTAAACTTTATCGCCATCGTTCTTGCTATCACAGGGATTTTGAATCCGATCGTGGGCGTCCTCGTACACAATGCCGGATCTGTGTTGGTCATTATTAATTCCGCACTGCTATTAAACTGGAAGCAAAGGACGGTGACTTCCGATCAGCACCGACATCACAGCCAGAAAAGGGAATACGAAAAGTCCAAACTGGGACAGCAAAAGCAATTTCAAGAAGGCGTCAGCCGGGAGTCCATGGGCGTATGATTTACATGATTAATTACATGATGATATAACTGGGCGCTGGGCGTCATAAATAACTTAAAATCAGCGTTTCCGCGTAGTCTGATGGCCAGCTGTTTTAGAATCCTTACGGTAGTACATGGTTCACTAATTAACTGGAAATTATAAATGGCTTAGAATTGTCGTTTTTACGTAATCTGATGGTCTGGTTATTTAAAAATGTGTGTAGTAGTTGTTGAAGAGATAAAAAAGAGGAGGTATGAAAATATGCTATGGAATGTTATTTTTTTGATCATTGGCATTATGGTTTTGGGTGCAGGGCTCTATTATCTTGTGAAAGAGAAATCTGACCCGGAATCCAGAAAAATCTATAGCGTTGTCAGCGTCGTTGGCGTTGTGGTCGTCATTGGCGCTGTGATAAAATTCATTCTATAAGATAGATGAAATAGATGCGACAGCGTTCTTATTGCATATTACGTAAATGCACATTGATAACGAAACAGATTTGCATTTTGGGACAGGAACAGATTTTTATGTCTGTTCCTGTCTTTTTCTTATATCTGAAAAATGTAAATAAATATAAAAATCCCCTTACGAATCCTTGAAAAATGAATTTTCATCCAGGATTTGTGGCCAGTACCAATCTGTGGCCAGTTTCTGGATGATATCCAACAAATCCTCCCTGGACAGAGCTTTCGTGTTTTGCAAATGAGTCGCTACCGCAGAAAAAGCTCCCATAAAGAACATATTTGTCACAACTTCTTTCTTCGGTGTATCCGCAATCTGCTGGTTCAGACTGTCCATAACATTCTCCCGCATTCTGCGGATGAAGTGGGAACGGTTCTGCTCTGACATCAGAATGGAGACACGATCTATATTTTCATGGAAACTGTTGATAAAAGTTTCAAAAAATGCCCTGGTGTATATGGCATCCCCTCCGCCTTGATTCCTTAAAGCCATCTGCGTTTCCTGAAAAAAATCATCTTCCGCATATTCAATCAGTGCATAGACATCCTGAAAATACCGATAAAAAGTTGTGCGGTTATATCCGGCAACGTTGGTAATTTCGCGGATGGTAATCTGATTGATATTCTTTATTTTTGCCAGCTGAAAGAAAGCATCGACAAAAGTTTCTCTGGTTGCGTCAGTAATCTCTGGTTGTTTGTTCATCTTATCCCCTCCGTGTGTTTCATTTTATTAATGACAGTCTGATAGGTATCTATCTTATGACGATGATAAGTAAGACGATAATAAGTATAAATCTTAGGAACTGTTAAAGAATTAATAACAGCTCCTTACGTATGAAAATATTGTACAACATATGTCGCAAGGCTGCAAGCGAAAAAAGATCATCATGCGACATATGTTGCATATTGTTGCTTGATAATCTCCAGAAGACGTTGTACAATGTCAGCATGCAACACGTGTCGTGCTTAATCATTAGCAATCAAAGTTGCGATGAAAATAGAATCGAAGGATTGATATTGTAATTAAAACAGTAATGGAAGCATTGCTTGTTCGAATCAAAACAGTCATGGATGCAGTGATGGAAAAACGCAAACACGTGGTTGAACATTTTTTTAAGGAGGGTTGATAAAATGGAGAATATGGCATTGGAAAATTTAAAAACACGCAGGAGTGTCCGCAATTATAGCAGCAGACCGGTAGAACAGGAAAAACTGGATGCGATTCTCGAGGCAGCCACATATGCGCCGAATGGAATGGGGAAGCAGTCTCCAGTTATTGTCCTTGTGCAATCCCCGGAGATATTGAAAAAGATCAGTAAGTTGAACGCCAGGGTGATTGGCAGAGAGATAGATCCTTTCTATGGGGCATCGACGGTTGCCATCGTGTTTGGCAATAAGGCTTCCGTACCGACCTGGTTTGAGGACGCCTGTCTTGTGGCGGGGAATCTTTTAAACGCTGCCCATGCTGTCGGCGTGGATTCCTGCTATGTTTACAGGGCGAAAGAAGTATTTTCTTCTGCGAAAGGTCTCGCTCTTTTGAAAGAATGGGGCTTAAATGAAAATTATGTTGGCGTTGCGAACTGTATCCTGGGTTATGGGGAAGGAGAGGTTCCGCAACCTGCGCCTCGCAAGCCAGACTATATCAAGATTGTATAGATAGACGAAATCGGAACCATAGAAACAGATGACATCAGAACGGGAGGTTGAAACATTGCTGCTTCGTATTTTTAAGACATGGCTTAGATGGAGAAAAGACTGGGATGCCTTATGTAATCGCTGCGGAAAATGCTGTTATGCCCGTTCTGTCGAAAATGGGAAGGTGGTCATTCATTATCGCTATCCATGCGAAAATCTGGATACGGAGACACACCTTTGTAAAATCTATGAAGACCGTCTCCGCAAATGCAAGCATTGTGGGAAGGTAACTTTGTTTACGGCGTTATTCAACCCGACCCTGCCGGAGGACTGTCCTTATGAGCTGACTTTCCGGCTTTGGGAGAAACGGGAGAATAATATAGAATGAAAATGGCAGATGGCATGATGAAAGGAGATTTGTATGTTACATATTTTCAGTAATATGAAGACCAAAGACAGATTGCTGGCACTTTTATGTCTGCTGTTTGTCTGCGGTCAGGTTTATTTTGATTTGCGACTGCCAGATTATACGGCGGAGATTACAGTCCTGATCAGCAGTGAGGTCACGGACCTGTCGCAATACTTTACAGCAGGCGGGAATATGTTGGGCTGTGCTTTGTGCAGCGCCTGTCTGACGGTGGTGGTCGGATATCTGGCAGCGATGATCGCGGCGGATTTTTCCTTTGATGTCCGGGCAAAGCTGTTCAATAAGGTCGCGGCCATGGGAAGCGGTGAGATTAAGAAGTTTTCCACTGCCAGCCTGATTACCCGTACGACGAATGATATCACACAGATACAGATGATCATAGCTATGGGGCTGCAGTTGATGCTCCGAGCACCAATCATGGCAATCTGGGCGATCGCCAAGATTGTCGGCAAGAGCTGGCAGCTTTCTGCGGTTGTCGCAGTTGCGGCGGTCATCGTTGTGGGTTCCATGATTATTTTGTTGAGTATTATGATACCAAAGTTCCGTATCGTTCAGAAACAGATTGATGATGTGAACCGGATTACCGACGAGAATTTAAGCGGTATTCGAGTCGTCCGTGCATTTAACGCGGAAAAATATCAGGAAGATAAGTTTGAAACAGCAAATAACAATCTGATGAAGACACAGCTTTTCACCGGTCGGGGAATGGCATTTCTGTCTCCAATCATGATGTTTGTTCAGAGCTGCGTGAGTGTTGGCATCTATTATGTGGGCGCTATGCTCATCAATGGAATCAATGTACCTTTGAACGGCACACTGACCGAGATTATGGCTTCGGTTTCCGATCGTTCAGTGATGCTGGGCGAAGTCGTATCCTTCAGTTCTTATGCTCTTTACGTGATCATGTCCTTTGTAATGTTACTGATGATCTTTATGCTTCTGCCTCGTGCGCAGGTGTCAGCAACCCGTATTAATGAGGTCATCGATTCCGACATTTCTGTTATAGAAGGAACAGAAACAACATCGGAAGGAAACGGGGACATCGAATTCAGGGATGTGTCCTTCCGTTACCCGGATGCCTCTGCAGATTGCCTGAAGAATATCTCCTTCACGGCGAAGAAGGGTGAGACGGTCGCCTTTATCGGCGCGACCGGTTCCGGAAAGTCGACATTGGTGGGTCTTGCCGCAAGACTCTATGATACGACAGAAGGAACGGTCCTGTTGGATGGAAAAGATGTCAGAGAATACAGCTTTGAGACACTTTACAACAAGATTGGCTATGTGCCACAGAAGGCCGTCTTGTTTGCCGATACGATTGAAGGAAATGTCACTTTCGGTGACAGTGGGCAGGAGATGACGGACAGTGACGTAAAGAACGCGTTGAATATCGCCCAGGCAGAAGACTTTGTTTACGTGAAGGAGGAAGGGTTAAACAGCCAGGTTTCACAAAGCGGATCCAACCTGTCGGGTGGACAGAAGCAGCGTCTTTCCATCGCCAGAGCGATTGCCAGAAAACCGGAGATTTTGATTTTCGACGATTCCTTCTCTGCGTTAGATTATAAGACAGATAGTATTTTACGGCAGAGAATCAAAACAGATCTGAAAGGGACGACCTGTCTGATCGTGGCACAGCGAATCGGAACCATCCGCAATGCGGACAGAATCGTGGTGCTCGATAATGGTGCGGTGGCCGGTATCGGCACGCACGATGAACTGATGAAGAATTGTGAAGTATATCAGCAGATTGCCCTGTCGCAGCTCTCAGCAAGTGAGCTTGCGGCCAATGCGTAAGGAGGTGCTTTATTATGCCAGAAATGAATCAAAACAGTAGATCCTCCGCACGAGCAGGCGCGCCGATGCGCCGAGGCTCCATGGGCCGTGGCCCGATGGGAGGAATGGGCGGCGGAAAAGCAAAGGATACCAGAGGTGCTTTGGCAAAACTGATCTCCTATTGCCGGAACCAGGCAGGAATCATCCTTTTTGCACTCCTGCTTGCCGCAATCGGTGCTGTCTTTACCATCATCGGCCCCAATCAGATCAGTCGTCTGACAGACTATATTTATGATGGACTAACCGGCGGTGTCTCCTCGGAAGAGATGGCGGAGGATATCCAAAACCAGATCATGAACGGAGAGATTAACATCATGGAATATTTGCCTGAGGGTACAAGCCTGGAAGATATCGATCTTTCTGAGATTGACCTTACCGATACGGATGACGAACTGTCTCAGGCGATTTTAGATAATGTCACGTTAAGCGAGGAGTACCAGGAGGCACATGCGGACGAAGGCATCGATATGGATGGAATCCGAGGTGTGGCGATGCTTTTGGTGGGTATCTATCTTGCGAGTGCCATCTGTAATTTTGTGCAGCATTTTATCATGCAGACCGTGACACAACGGACGGCAAAAAGACTGCGTGGAGATATCAGCAGTAAGATCAACCGCCTTCCGCTCAAATATTACTCCGGAAATGCCGCGGGTGATGTGCTTTCCCGTATGACCAATGATGTGGATATGATCGGGCAGGCCATGTCAAACAGCCTTTCGAATCTGGTCACGGCGGCAGCGCAGTTTGTCGGCTGCCTGATTATGATGTATTATACAGACTGGGTCATGGCGACGACGACTGTACTCGCAACGCTCATTGGCCTTATATTGATGGTCGTCATCATGAGCCGTTCCCAAAAATACTTTACCGCCAGACAGGAAAGCCTTGGCGAACTGAATGGATATATTGAAGAAATGTATAACGGCCATGATGTCATCCGTATTTTGAACGCGGAGGATGAAGTGGTTGATAAATTCTCCTCCATGAACCAGGCAGTAAAGAATGCTAACTTCCGTTCTCAGTTTTTATCCGGATTGATGCAGCCGCTGATGACGTTTATCGGAAACCTTGGATATGTGGCAGTCTGTGTGGTAGGTGCATGGCAGATTATCAACGGCAGTATCACCTTTGGCGTGATCACAGCATTTTTGATCTATACGCGTCTGTTTGAATCGCCGCTGCGCCAGATATCCCAGGCGATGACGCAGGTACAGTCCTGCGCGGCAGCTTCAGAACGTGTGTTCGAATTTTTGGCCGAAGAGGAAATGGAAGACGAATCCGAGAAAAAGGACCGTATCGAGAACGTGCGCGGCGAAGTGGAATTCGAGCATGTCAGATTCGCCTATCCGAATGCGCCGGATAAAGAAATCATCCATGATTTCAGCGTGAAAGTGAAACCTGGTCAGAAAGTGGCTATTGTCGGTCCGACCGGAGCGGGCAAGACTACGATGGTCAATCTGTTGATGCGTTTCTTTGAACCGACAGGAGGAATGATTTTGATTGATGGCGTTCCGACAGAAAATATCCCGCGCAGCAATGTACACAGCCAGTTTGGAATGGTGCTGCAGGACACCTGGCTATTCGAGGGAACCGTCCGAGAAAACCTTCTCTATAATACAAAAGGTGTTACCGAGGAACAGATGATGCAAGCCTGCAAAGCCTGCGGCATCCATAATTTCATCATGGCCATGCCAAAAGGGTATGACTCCCTGCTGAGCGATCATACGGCGATCTCTGCCGGGCAGAAACAGCTGATGACGATCGCCCGCGCCATGATCCAGAACAGCCCGATGCTGATTCTTGATGAGGCGACCTCCAGCGTCGACACCAAGACGGAAATGCTGACGCAACAGGCCATGGACAAACTGACGAACAAACGGACCAGCTTTGTCATCGCTCACCGCCTGTCAACGATTAAAAATTCCGATATCATTCTCGTCATGCGCGACGGGGACATCGTGGAACAGGGCAGCCACGAAGATCTGCTTCAGCAGAACGGTTTCTATGCGGAACTGTATAACAGCCAGTTTGAGGAAGCAGTGTAAGAAGCTTTTGTAAGAGTCTTTGTAACATTTCATAATATGAAGGGGATTGCTGGGGAAGGCAGTCCCAAGCACAAACGAATCGGGCCGGACACGGAAAATTCATTCTGTGTCCGGCCCGATTATATGTAATTCTTATTTCTTTGAGTATTTGTAATTCTTGCTTTATATGTAACTTTTATTTCTTTGAGTATTTATAACTCTTGTCCTATTGTAACTTTTATTCCTTTGATTATTTATAGTTCTTATTCTTTTGATTATTTATTGACAATGGCAATCTTTAATCCGTCCATACGAATGTTCGTTTCCATGGCTTCGTTAATCTCGTCCAGCGGGAATTTATGAGTTACAAGTTCTCCCACAGGAAGACCCTGTTTTACAGCTTCTTTTAACATTTCCATAGCATGAATCCAGTCTTTCGCCTGATATGTCCAGGAACCAATGCATTTGATTTCTTTGTTGCAGATATCAAGATGCGGGTTATAAACTGCATCGCCGTTATTAACAAAGAAACCAAGTTCGCACATACTTCCGCCTCTCTTGACATATTTCCAGATCGTGGAAGCTGCTTTTGGAGAACCGGTACACTGGAAGGCCATCTCAGCACCTTTACCACCCGTTTCTTCCAGAACACGACTTTGCGCGTCCTCTGTCAGGAAGTTGATCGTTACTCTGGCGCCAAGCTTCTTAGCCATAGCAAGTCTCTTCTCGTCGCCGTCAACCGCGATGATATTTCTCACACCCATTGTTCTCACTGTTGTGAGGACAAGCAAGCCGATTGGACCACAGCCCTGAATCAGAACATGAGAGTTGTGTTTGAAATTAAATATCTGTTTTGCCTGTTCCACAGCGTGAATCGTGACAGCAGCCGGTTCAATCAAAAGCCGGGAGTCCAGATCTTCCATATCGGAAACATTAAATATAACTCCGCCGGCATTGATCTTGATGTATTCGCCAAACCATCCATTAAAGAAACGTTCCTCGCCAGGCAGTAATCCGAAGATTTCTCCATCCGGGCATAAATGGATATGTTCCGGATCATTTTTGCAAACATCACAGACACCACATGGTTTCAAACCGGTTACAATCTTGTCGCCGACATTCAAAGGTTTTCCGGAGTAATCTTTCGTCACGTTTTTGCCGATTTTAACGATAGTACCCGTACCTTCATGTCCCAACTGAACAGGAATGTATCCAAAAGGATCCCCCTTATATTCATGGACATCGGTACCGCAGATACCGCACCCTTCGACTTTGACAAGAACTTCATCATCGTTAATCTCTGGAATCGGGAGTTCCCGAACTTCAATCGTTTTCTCCCCTGTTAAAACGGTAATCTTTGCTTTTTCTGGAATGGAATTGCTCATGTTTTGTACCACCTTTCTTGTGAAATTCTTTTAAAAATTTGTAATAATGTGATGCTTTTATTGTAAAATCTCACAAAGAATATCGTAAGTTACACTCGGATGGCAGTGTAACATTTGGTACAATTCACTAAAAATGTAACATTTGGAACACTTTGATAAAAATGTAACATGGAACAAATAATCATGAAAAAATCTATTTCCATACTATACTATATCTCTATGAACATATCGTAAAGCTTCGGAGGCAGGGATTCAATCAGCCAGTCTGTTATGGTTTCCGGAGGAGTTTTCATCCCATTTACTGCCCATTGTGCTGTCATATAGATGGATCCTCTGCAATACATTTTCAGCATAAACTCTATTTCAGGAGTAAACACAACTTCCTTTCTCTTTTTTATGAAGTCGGAGTAAAACTGATAGATACATTCATAATCATATTCAATCAGACAGTTTTGACTTTCACAGGCAAAAGCAGCCGGAAAAAAATTACCTTCGTTGCTCATGAACTCAAATTTTTTTGTCAATGCCTCCCGCAAGGTCAGACTGATTCCCATCTGCTTAAAAGACTTTTGAGCCAGCTTGTCAAAATACCAGTTTACCAGATCATATTTATCCTGAAAATTTCGGTAGAAGGTTTGTCTGGAGACATCGCAGATCTCCACTATCTGTTTGACAGATATTTTATCCACTGGATAATGCTCCATCAATTCTTTCATGGCATAAGCCAGTTTGTATTTTGTTTTTTCTGTAGATGCCATTTATTGCCCCTCCTTTAACAATCTTTTTGTATTGTAACATGTTTTTAAGTGTAATTTCATGTTTTATGGCTCATTTAAATTGTTTGTTTTGACATGTGGGCTGCTATTCATGGGGTGGGGATAACCTATGTGGGCGTAGGGCAACCCATGAACAGATGGAAATAATAAAATCACAGAATCATTCCGTATAGGAAGAGAAGCATACGGACTAAAATAGTAAAATTACAGAATCAGTCTGTAGAAAAAGGAGAAACGTACAGACCAAAACAACAAAATCACAGAATCAGTCCGTACATAAGGGAGAAACGTACGGATTGAAACAGCAAAATTAAAGGATTAGTCCGTACATAACGGAGAAACGTACGGATTGAAACAGCAAAATCAAAGGATTAGTCCGTACATAAGGGAGAAACGTACAAACCAAAACAATAAAATCACATGATCAGTCCGTACATAAAGGAGATAAGTACGGACTAAAATAACAAAATCACAGTTTCAGTTCGTACAGGAGAAAAGAAATGATATCATTCACCCATCTGTCCCCGTGAATAATATTACATGTGGTTATTATTTTTAATTATTTTTTAGAATACTATATACTACAATGTTAATATTATGATAATATATATGGGCTGAGATGACAGTACACCAGGCACAGCACATAATTGTCTTGAATTTAATCGTAATTTATATAATAATAGAGACGAGAATAAAACTATGCACCATAATCTTAAATGGATTTTTATTTGGATAGGCGCGGAGGGATTGATTATTCTAAATCCCCTTTCAGGGAAGAAGTTTTAGTGCAGTACAAGCATGCTTGGGATAAATTGACTATAGTAAGCATTATTACTCGAAAGGATGTTAAGAAACCTGATTTTTGTGATGTGATTTCCAGATTAGAAGATTTTGTTATGATTTTGGGATCGAATTCAAGTGATAATGTTTGGGATAGAAAAAGAAAGGAGTGGATTAATGATTTCGGATAAGCCTTTTGACAGGTTTTTTGGAGGTATTATTACTTTAAATACAGCAGTGGCTAGAAATGGATTAACTACATTTGCTCGAAGCTTTTTAGATTTAGCTACTGACAAAACGGATTTAAAGGACATGCATTCTCTATATTGTCGTTATATTTATTACCCCGTTTTAGATCGTGAACATTTCCTGGAGCCGGAAGAAACGAATCCCGCTTTATTATTACCGACGGTGGAACGATCTTTAGTGGATTACATTATTCTGCAAGAGGAGTATGGTGACGAAGGAATCTTGATAGAGTCATTGCAGACATATTTATATGATTATGGAGATCGATTATCCAAATTATATGAGATTGCTGACGTTCTTGGATTAAAGAAGGAGACGCTTGATTATTGGTTAAATGAAGCGAGAGAGGAATCCGATATGTCTATGGGATGATGGAAATATAGTTTGCAAATCCTGTTGTAAATCCATTCATTTATGTAAGTATATTGCATTTCCGTTTTTTCGACTATATAATAAAGGCGCAATAAGAATATGCGTAAAGAAAAATGAATGGATTATACATCGAATATCTTGCATAAGGGTTAAAAGAAAGGTGTTTTGCGTATATCTGCGAGGTTATTGGGATGTGCTAAGATTTCGCTAGGATGAACTTGTAACATATCCTTATCGAGGTAGTATTCTAGAGGAGCTATATTATAAAAAGTAACGGAGGTTATCCCATGGAATATCAATCTCTGGAGAACGCGATCACAACAAGCTTTGGAAATAACGTGCGGATTGTCAGCAGGAAATCGGTGTACGGCGGAGATATCAATCAGGCGTATCGATTGACTCTCTCGGATGGAACGAGCGTTTTTATGAAAAGTAGCACCATCAAAAATGCTGATTTCTTCCGGGCGGAAAAGGAAGGACTTGAAGCGTTGCGCATGTCCGGCACGATTGGTGTTCCGCGTCCACTGGCGGTGGGGGTTGACGATTCTTTGAAGATATCTTTTCTGCTGATGGATTATCTCCATGCGACGCCAAAGATTACAAATTACTGGGAGGTTTTTGGACGGGAGCTGGCGCTTCTTCACCGGGCGGATGTTTTTCACCGGGAACCGGCGTTCCTTTCCAGGACGGAAGCAGCTGGTCTGGTAGCGGATGAACCCATAGAAGGAAAGGATTACGGGCGTTTCGGTTTCCGCTCTGACAATTATATTGGCGCATCCCCGCAAATGAATACGCCAAAGCCTGATTGGATTACCTTTTTCCGTGATTGTCGATTGCGGCCGCAGCTGGAGATGGCGGCGGGCAGCCTGGATAAAGGACTGCGCAAAAAATGTGATTCCCTGTTGGATCATCTGGATTCTTTTCTGGCGGAGCCGGAATTTCCCTCTCTGATTCATGGAGATTTGTGGAGCGGAAACGCATCATGTGGTCCCGACGGGAAAGCGTGGATTTTTGATCCGGCGGTCTATGTGGGACATTTTGAGGCGGAGCTTGCCATGACGGAGTTGTTTGGAAGATATCCTGTCACTTTTTACGCGTCCTATCATGAGGTGAATCGGATTGATTCCGGGTATGAAGATCGGAAAGATTTATATAATCTCTATCATATGCTGAATCATTTCAATCTGTTTGGCGGCTCTTATCTGGGAGCAGTGAGGCAGATTGTGCGGCGATATGTCTGAAAATGTGTTTATGAATGATAAAAATATAGTACATTGATTTTTAATTAACCAGGCCATTAGATTACATAGAAACGGCAATTGTAAGCCATTTATAATGTCCAATTAATTAGTGAACGACGTAATAGTAATTGATAGATAGTATATTGATAAAAAGTAATTGATAAAGAGAACTATAGAGAAAGAGAATGATGGATAAGGACATATTAAAACGACTGAGAGTCATCACAGACGAAGAACAGAAATACCTTGACGGACAGACAGAGATTGAAGCCTCCTTATATCAATCAGAATACCCATCGGAAGCCGCATCTGAATTGTATACCATTGATAATAAGAAGCTGCTCGAGACAGGAAAACTGATTACGATACGAACCAACACCCGATTCGTGCATTTTCCAGCCCATCGGCATAATTACGTGGAAGTGATGTATATGTGCGAGGGCAGTACACGGCATATCGTCAATGGAAAAATGGTGGAATTGAATAAGGGAGAACTACTGTTTTTAAGCCAGAATGCCATCCAGGAGATTCTGCCCGCGGGAGAATCCGACATCGGGGTTAACTTTATTATCCTGCCGCAATTTTTCAGCTATGCGCTGGGCATGATGGCCGAGGAGGAAAATCCTCTCCGCACCTTCGTTTTTGATTGTCTCACTGGAAAAAATGAAGATGTAAACTATCTGCATTTTAAGGTGGCGGATGTACTCCCTGTCCAGAATCTGGTGGAGAATCTGATCTGGACGCTTCTCAATCATCTGCCCAATAAGCGCAGTATTAATGAGATTACGATGGGACTGCTGTTGCTGCAACTGATCAATCATATGAACGCGGTGGAAACCAACCAGCATAGTAAGGGGCAGTTCCTTACTATGCAGGTACTCGGCTATATCGACGTCAATTATTGCGATGGTACCTTGACGGAGCTTGCGGAAAGACTTCATTATGATGTCGCGTTTCTATCAAAAGAGATAAAAAAATATACCGGCTCGACGTATACAGAGCTTGTCCAGACCAAAAGACTATCGCAGGCCGCTTATCTCCTGACCCATACGACGATGCAGGTATCCTATATATCAGCGGCCGTCGGCGACGAGAACATCAGCTATTTTAATCGGGTATTACAGAAAAAATACGGGATGACGCCACGAAAATACCGGGTCAGCCATCCGGTGATTCCCTAGAGGAAAGCGTTAAATGAAAATAATAGGCTGTCATTATGAAAATTTAAGGAGTAATCATATGGAAGGAGAATATATGTTTAGATTATATATGAAGAGAACCGTAATAATGTTTCTGCTCGCTCTGTTGTTCTGTTTCGGATGCAGCATGAAAACGAAAGCGGCTACAACAATCGATTTGACAGGCAGCGTGACAATCGATTCAGACATCACTACAGAACTTAACAATGCACTTACGACAGCGAAGGAGAATGCGACTTCTTCAAACATATATACGGTCATAGTCCCATCGGGGAGCTATTATATCAGCAGCACGCTCCATATCTGGAGCAACACGACTTTGAACCTCAGCGGCGTGACGTTGACATATGATTCTAGCCAGGGATTGATCCTTCTTCTGGGAAACGACAGCTATAACACCTCGTCTTCATGTAGCGGATACAATGGCTTTGAGAACGTCACTATTTATGGCGGAACGATTATGGGGAGTTCCACTTACTCTGCAACGATGACACGATTTGCCCATGCAAAAAATGTTACTTTGGAAAATGTTACTCTGGATGGTAACGGATGCCTTGGATATCACATGGTGGAAGTGGCTGCAATCGATGGGCTTATGGTGAAAAACTGTACATTTCAGAATCATGGGAAGGCAGCAACCGGTGTAAGCAGTGATTCCTGCCAGGAGGCATTGCAGATTGATATCCCTGTTTCCAATGAGACGATTGCCAACATTTATGAAGACGGCACGACGACGACGGATGTGACCGTGAGCGGCTGTACGTTCTCGAATGTCACAAAAGGTGTCGGAACGCATACGATGCTGCTTGGGGCTTATCACACGAATATTACGATATCTGACAATACATTTACGGATTGTTTAGAAGAAGCGATCGGCATCCTTAATTATTATGATTGCACGATTAGCGGGAATACGATCAATAATTGCGGCAGCGGCATTGATATCGCTGGATTTAAATCGGCAAGCACGATCAGCGGAGCTGTTTATACTACGATTTTTGATGGAACACAGACCTATAGTGGATCGGTCAGGAATAATCTGGAGACAACTGTAAAAAACAATACGATCACAGTCAGTTATCTTTCTGACCAGGGAACGCCGGCTGCCATACGGATATATGGCTACAAACTTACCAGTTCGGCAGAGGGTGTAGATGGCAATACAGTCGCGGCAGGCGATTATTATGTCAGCGGCGTGACAGTAAGCGAAAACACCATCACTACAGGCCTGCACGGGATCCATCTCAATTATGCGAAAAACTGTACGATATCGAGCAATAAGATAACCGGAGCAGGTTTTTCGTCCAGTGACAGCAACCAGAGCAAGCGTGTTGGAATCATTCTTGACTCTCTTTCCACCAGCAATACCATTACGGATAACACGATTAAAAGCATGATGAAAGCGGGCATTGATGTCCAAAGCAGCTCCAGTGCAGAAAAGATTACAGGGAACAAGGTGACAGATTGTGGAGATTATGGGATTTTTATTTACAATTCCAGCAAAGTGACGGGCAATATCCAGGACAATACTATTTCGCAATCAGGCAATAACGGCATTTATGTCTCCGCTTCTTCCGAGGTAGGCGGTTCAATCAGGGAAAATACGGTCAGTTCAGCAGGAAAAGACGGGATTTCTGTTTATAATTCCAGTATGGTTACAGGATATATATATAATAATCAGATTATTAGTCCGAGCGGTAACGGTATTTATGTTACGAAGTTTTCAAATATAGGCGAGAACATCAGTGGCAATACGATTAGTTCTGCCGGCGGGCATGGCATCTATGTTTATAATTCCAGCACGGTAAGTGGATATGTTTATGGAAATGAGATCAGCAAACCATCAAACGTGGGCATTCGGATAGCGGCTTCCTCTAAAGTAAAGAAATCCATCAAAAGGAACACGGTAACAAACTGTGGAAATTGTGGGATTCTTATCTACAATTCCAGCAAAGTGACGGGCAATATCCAGGACAATACTATTTCGCAATCAG
>JAJQDO010000244.1 GCA_021202175.1 Clostridiales bacterium
ATGGTGACAGCGAGTGAGAGCGAATCTGTGACAGCTCATGAAATTAAAAAAAATAATATAAAAAATTAAGAAGAATGAATTATTAAGAGGGAGTTATTTAGTAACTATCCCTAACTTTTTCTCTGGATATAAGGCGTTGATGTATATACGGTGAGAAGAAACTATTGCATGGTCGAAAGTGCGGAAACTGTTTAATCGTAAGGGGCTGTCGGGAAATAGACAGTCTTAGATAGGGAAGACAGTGATCCGGAGTAGTTACCGCTTTCCCTGATTTCTTTGCAAAAAAGGAAAAAAGGTAGCTGATAATGTGTAAGCGCTCAATGATAGAGCGCTTATGCTTACTTTGACACAAAGTCCGTGTCCAGGATTGCGTATGTTATATTGCCTGGCATTCTGTACCCTCCTGCTCATAATGGTACAGGTTTTGGATTTCTCCGATTCTCTTTTTGCCACTTTCATAACGGGAAGGGAGCAGGGAACCATTTTCCTTGTTTGTTTCCAGGTTTTCCAGTAAACTGCCGAACTGCGTTATGCCCTGTGGGATGGAAGTACATCTTTTTGCCTTCCCAGTAAGGGAAACCAGACGATCCAGTTCACTGTTCGATACCTGAAACAGTTCTCTGGCCTGTTCTTCGGATATGAGGGACTCCTCATACAGTCGCAGTACGATTGCTTTATAGGGAACGGCGAAAATCTCCATCAGCATTAACACATCGGTAATGGCCAGATGATTTGTGTCAATGCTATATATATGCAACTGTTGCGTAAGGGTATTAGAGGGAACGAGAAGAAGACCGGAAAATGCGTTGGCTTCCATTTCTTCCTGCTCGCCCTGATAATTATCAATCGTTGCAGAAGCTAACATAGACCCCTTCTGCGCCAGTTCCTGACCGTTGTCCTCTAAATAGCATTTTATATGGTATAATTCGTGACCTGCGGCAAAAATCTGTTTTCCAAGTGGCATTTTTGAATTGAGAAAAATAAAAATCCGGCCACCGCGGATAAACGTACATGCGCACAACTCATCATCGTCCACTGGATAGCGCAGAAATTCCAGTGGCATGTCCATCTTCCTTGTGTAGTTCTCAATTACGTGAAAAATGTCGTCCTGAATAATATTGCTACCATTATAATTATCGTTAAAACCATCGGCCTTTTCCCGGAGCTGATTAAATTTCTTCCTGTCCATCACAAAAAGGCTATTGTCTAAAGCTTTGTACATTGATTAAATCTCCCATGTCTGCATCATCGCTTCTGAATTTTCCCTTACTTTAGCGTGGAACAGAATCATATCAGCCAGTTGTCCGCAATGGAAAAACAAGGTAAAATATCTATTTTCTTATATTTAAGGTTGCCAATTGGTCGATTTATCAGTATAATGGTCATATAAGGTCGAAAAACCAAAGAAATCTTAGTGGATGATATAATGCCAGCTACTGTCATTGTTGTTCACTGTAAAAATACATAAGATAGCAATTCAAACATGATAATCCAGACATGATAATCCAGACATGGGAAACATTTTATCAACAGGGAAGGAGAGGTTATGGCGAATATCCAGCACGAGGATGCTATCTTAAAATTAGGAACTGAATATTTCCGGTGTGATATGTTAAAACAGCTAGGAATCACATATACTTATAAGGATCCAGGTCCGACAGAGCTGATATCATTGACAGTTGAGAAAATGTATCAGGACTTTACATTTCTGACGGAAGGCGGATTTTATATCCATATCGAGTTCCAGTCGGGCAGTGATGGGAAGCTGGATTTGAGACGGTTTCATGCCTATGAAGCGACCATGAGTCACAATACTGGGAAAAAGGTATACACTTATGTGATTTATACAACCATGAAACGGACAGGTTATACGCTGGACTGCGGTTTATATACCTATAAGGTGGAGCCAGTGTATACGACACATTTTGACAATCGTAAGGTTTTTCAGTCGGTTGGGCGGAAGATTGCAGGAGGAATGGAACTTGATGATGAAGACATCGTAAGACTTGCTCTGACACCGATTATGGGCAAGGGCCTTGGTAAAAAGGAAGCCATCCTCAAGGCCATCAGCCTTTTGAAAGGATGCAGGAGAGAAGCGGCTGAAAGGGCGGTAGCGATTTTATATGCATTTGCGGATAAATTTTTAGATACGGATGATCTGAACGAAGTAAAGGGGGCGATTTATATGACAAGGCTGGGACAGCTGTTTCAGGAAGACGTAGAGAAAAGTTATGAACGTGGAGTGGAATGTGGAGTAGAATTTGGAGTAGAACGTGGAGAAAATCGTTTGAATACATTTTACGCTTATCTGATCAAGGAACATCGGGAAAGTGACCTTGTGAGATGTGTATCTGATAAGGAATATCGGGAAAGTCTTCAGAAAGAGTTGAACATGTAAGAAATGATTTGTAGTAGGATAAGGTAAAAGATGAGTTCGCTGTCGATGTTAAAAGACACAAGGAGAGAATAAAATAATAGAAAGAATCAGGATACAGAATATCTGGATAAACCTTATACCAAAAGGATTGACATTTTTGAAGAAAAGTATGTTAATCCTTTTATTTTGGTTTTAAAGGAAGTGCGTTCTTATGAAACGTAAGCGCCTCATCCTGGCACGGTTGTTTTCACATGTTTATCTATGACATACAAGGCAGAGGAAAAATTTGAGACCTTCCTGTCGAAGAAGTCATCGAAGACTTTACAGAAGAGGAAATAATCTGTCCAGAATGCGGCTGTAAATGCTATTATATTAGTTGACCACTTTCAATCAATTCGCTACCGAAAAA
>JAJQDO010000147.1:0-6520 GCA_021202175.1 Clostridiales bacterium
AGAGCGATTTTTTCTTCGATGGCCCGAATCACCGTGACAGTGAGGTGCCCCTCGCAGCGCCTGCGCTGCTGTTCCATCTGGTTTTCCCGTCGGATCTGGTCGTAGGCATCCATGATATCCTGATATTGTTTTTTTGAAAGTGTCATAAGGCGCCTCCTTCCATATCTCTCCTGATAAGGTTTGGGTTATCTGTTTTTTTCCAGCAGGCGGGTTTCCAGGTCATCGTAATTGTAGGAACGCTGCTCAAAGTTGTGAAAGGAATTGGCGGCCGGTTCCACGGTGGCCGGTCCGGCTTTGCGGGAAGATGCCGGGCGGTTGGCTCCGACAGTGGCATGGTATCTGCTGTCGAGTGCCTTGATATCAGCCATGGTGTGGACACCGGCATTTTTCCATTCGGTAAGGATGCGGGTCGCGTAAGGGAAGCTGGCCTGGTGGGTCTGCAGAATCGTCCGGTTGCAGGCCTCGACGATGATGTCCGTATCGAAACCCAGAGTGTTCCATTTTTTGATATAATCCAGTTCGGCCGGACCGGGGTTGCGGTTGGCAAAGCCGAAGGCCTTCATGACCGGAAAAACATTTTGCGTGTATTGAGAGGAGGCCTCTTTCGCCTTCTTTACCGAATCAATGCCCTGTCCGAACCAGTTGATGGCGACGCTTTCCATATAACGCACGCTTTTTTTGTTCCGGCTGACGCAGTATTCGATGAGATATTCCAGCAGTTCGGAGGTAAAATGCAGCGAATCCGCGATATAGCAGAAGGTATTCAGTTCGGAGTTGGACAAGGGGCGTCCCAGGTAGGTTTCCGCCATATATAGGGTCTGTTCGAGATTGGTATTCTTGATGGACTGCTCCAACTCGGACATGCTTTTGTTCGTTTTTGCCGGTGCCTGCAGAATCGTAAAGGAGACGGGTGTATCCTTCGGTGCCGGAGCTTTCTCTTTTTCAGACAGCTCCAACAGACCTTCTTTCTCCCAGTACTTCAAGGCACGGATCACATCTTTTTGTGTCAGCTCCAGGGTGTCGGCCAGCCGCTCGACCTCGATGGGAAGTCCGCTGTTTGTGAGCCGCAGGATCAATAGATATATTTTTACATATTCTCCGTCTGCCTTTATCATATAGTGGTCTATGAAGTCATTTGGGAGTATGGTCGTGGTATGCTGCAGGTCGTTTTTTATCGTAATTTTATCCATTGTGGTCACCTTCTTGTCTGTTCACAATAAAAATGATAGTATATTACCTTTTGTCGCTTGCGTCATGATATGAGGTTTCAAAAATGTAAGGAATCCGCCGACATGGAAAATGGCTCACTTTGAACGCGTATATCATAATATATGGGTATCGTTGCTGTTTACGTATGGTCGTGAACAGAGAATCGTAACTTGCTCTGTCATTTTGTTTGGACTCTTATCATAGCATATTCGTCTGGAAAAATACAGTTTTTCCGTAAGTAAAAATATGCTTGCTGATTACATTACTGTTCACGGAATACGTGAACAGTAACCTGATTACAACTTATGCGAATAACTGTTTTCTATACATGCATGGCCGTGAATGAGAACAAAAGGTCATGTGTACAAAGTTTTTTTCGAAAATACGGATTTTTGTGGATAACATGGTGGATAACATGGGGATAAAACGGGGACAAGTATCCACAATGAAAAATGTGGATAATGTGGATAACTTTGTGGATAAATCGGGTCTTGACCATCATTTAGGGGTGAAAATCATCGAAAATCGGGATGTTTTTGCAAGATATAGGGGTGCGAACTGAAAAATGCCCTGCGGATAACTTGTAATTTTCATGGGGATACATAAAAATCGGCCGGAAAAAGTAGAAATATTGTTGTGGATACTGTGGATAAAATCACTGCCAGACAGTCATGCAAAGTGTACGGAGCATTTCTTCAGTGGAGAGTTATGGAACGAAAGATAAAAGCACCGAAAAACGGTGCTTTTATTCAGAAAATCAGCCAGCAAGGGAAATGTTTGGCTTTTGACATTCTAATCAATAATATGTTTTTATTTTTTTAACAGGTCTTCGCCGATCTCCACGACATTTCCTGCGCCCATGGTGATCAGAAGGTCGTGGCCGCGAACGTTTTTGAGGAGAAATTCTTCGATTTCCGTGAAAGTCGGGAAGTAGTACACATCCGTTCCAGCTTTCTCCAGCAGGCGGACGATATCCATGGAGGAGACCAGGCCGGTGTCCGGTTCCCTGGCTGCATATATGTCTGCCAGCACTACGTGGTCAGCCTGGGAAAGTACTTCGGCAAAATGAGTAAGAAATGCCTTCGTCCGGGTATAGGTGTGCGGCTGGAAGACGATCCACAGGTCATCGTGGGGATACTCTTTTGCGGCGTTTATCGTCGCCTGTATCTCTGTCGGATGGTGCGCATAGTCATCCACGACGATCACATCGCCGATATTTCCTTTATATTCGAATCGGCGGTGGGTGCCGCCAAAGGACAGCAGACCGGCAAGAATCTGTTCCATCGGGAGCCCAATGGCCTGCGCGCAGGCGATGGCCGCGAGGGAATTGGAGACGTTATGCTGTCCCTTGACCTTAAGGGAGACGCGGGTGACAGCGTTTCCGTCCACGACCAGGGTATAGGAGCCATTTCCCTGTGTATCATAAGAGATATCAGCTGCTGTATAATCATTCTGTGGCGCAAGGCCGAAAGTGACCGATTTTTGCGGCAGGCCTTGAAGCACGGCCTCGGTGTGGGGCATGTCTCCGTTGATGATGATCAGGCCGTCCTCGGCGGTCTGTGAGGCAAAGGTGTGGAAGGAATGCTTGATATCCTCAATATCCTTGAAGAAATCCATGTGGTCTTCTTCTACATTCAATATGATGGAATACAGCGGATGAAATTCCAGGAAGCTGTTGGTGTACTCACAGGCTTCGGTGAGAAAAACGTCCGATTGCCCCACGCGGATATTCCCGCCGATGCGGTCGAGCATCCCGCCGACGCTGACGGTAGGATCCAGCTGTCCCTGCAGGAGAATATGGGTCAGCATGGAGGTCGTTGTGGTCTTGCCATGGGTTCCGGAAACGGCGATGGAGCGGGCATAGTTATCCATGATCTGCCCGAGGAGAGCGGCACGGCTCATCCTGGGGATACCTTTGTTTTTTGCCGCGGCGAACTCTTCGTTCTCTGCATGAATGGCGGCAGTGTAGACGACGAGATTGATATCATCGGTGATATTTTCTGCCCGCTGACCAATGACGATATGCGCGCCGATTTTTGTCAGATGGCCGGTGATATCGGATGCTCTCATATCCGAACCGGACGCGGTGAAATGGCGGTCTATGAGAATCTCGGCAAGGCCGCTCATGCTGATGCCGCCGATGCCGATAAAATGAACGTGAATGGGTTTTCGAAAATCGATGATGTACATTTTTCTTACCTCTATCTCTCTGTGAATATTGTAAAATACAGTAAACGACTTTCTGCGGTTCGCTATTCCAGCTTCGCTGGTCTGGCGAGTGTCAGATGATTGTATTTAGTATACCGCAGCAAAAAGCCATATTCAAGTGGCAACTTTGCTATTGATTTACGGCAAACCTGATATGGGTTCGGACACTGGCTGTCACGTTGCGCTCCAACGGAACGCGGAGTGCCGGATTTTGAGGTGTCGATATGTGGTGAGAGGGATTTTCATAAGATGTATGGAATTATATTGACCTGAAAAAGGCTGTCATCAGTGATTATGGTAAAAAATAGATAAAAAAATAGCGACAAGAAATCATTTTTTGTGCGAAAATACTTTTATTTTATGTGATCAGGTGATATAATAGGCATATATGTGACAAAAGGGGTGATTCACTATGATAAAGAAAGAAATGATAGCTATGTTGCTTGCCGGCGGACAGGGCAGCCGTCTCGGCGTCTTAACATCAAAATTGGCAAAGCCGGCGGTTTCCTTTGGAGGAAAGTACAAGATTATTGATTTTCCGCTGAGCAATTGCATTAACTCAGGCATCGATACCGTAGGAG
The DNA here is from genome assembly GCA_021202175.1 of Clostridiales bacterium. Classification (GTDB taxonomy): domain Bacteria; phylum Bacillota; class Clostridia; order Lachnospirales; family Lachnospiraceae; genus Anaerobutyricum. The sequence continues at coordinate 3,999 of JAJQDO010000147.1, forward strand.
TTCTGACCCAGTATCAGCCGCTTCGGCTGAATCAGCATATAGGAATCGGTATCCCGTGGGATCTGGACCGCAATGTCGGCGGCGTAACGGTACTGCCGCCTTATGAGAAGAGCGAGAATACAGACTGGTATACGGGAACGGCGAATGCGATTTATCAGAATATGGAGTTTATGGAGTATTACCATCCGGATTATGTTATTATTTTGGGTGGAGACCATATCTATAAGATGGATTATGATCTTATGCTGCAGTTCCACAAGAAGAATGACGCGAAGATCACACTGGCTACGTATGAAGTTCCGTGGGAAGACGCCAGCCGTTTCGGACTGGTCATTACGGACGAGAACGGTCAGGTGATTGATTTTGAGGAGAAACCGGCAGAGCCGAGGAGTAATAAGGCCTCTATGGGTATTTATATATTTGACTGGGATGTCCTGAAAGAGTCGCTGGAGACGCTGAAAGATCAGCCCGGCTGTGACTTTGGCATGCATGTGATTCCTTATTGCCATAAAAGAGGCGATAAGATCATGGCTTACAACTATCAGGGATACTGGAAGGATGTAGGCACGCTCGCCGCTTACTGGCAGGCCAATATGGAACTGATCGATATCATACCGGAATTCAATCTCTACGAGGAGTTCTGGAGGATTTATACCAAGAATGATGTCTTGCCACCGCAGTATTTCGGTGTGAATTCCAGGGTGTCAGGTTGTATCCTGGGAGAAGGAACAGAGGTAGAAGGAGAGATCTACAGTTCCGTGATCGGTTCCAACGTTGTGATTGAGGAAGGGGCCGTTGTCGTCAGCTCTATCATCATGAGCGGCACAGTAATCCGGGCAGGGGCCAGAGTGGAGAAGGCCATCATTGCCGAGGATTCGGAGATTGGCGAGAATGCGCAGCTGGGCGTATTTGAAGAAGAACCGAATAAGATTAAGCCGAACGTGTACAGTGGCGGGCTGGTGACCGTAGGGGAAGGTTCTGTCATTCCGGCGAATGTTAAGATTGGAAAGAATGTTGCCATCGTTGGCAGAACGACTGCCGAAGATTATCCGGATGGCATTCTGGCGAGCGGCGAGTCCATTTTCAGATAATAGAGGGCAGGTGACATAGATGAAGGCTATAGGTATTATTTTAGCAGGTGGTAACAACAAGAGGATCGGTAAATTATCCGACAAAAGAGCCATTGCGGCGCTGCCGATCGCGGGCAGCTATCGGGCGATTGATTTTACTCTGAGTAATATGACGAATTCCAAGGTAGCAAGGGTAGCCGTATTTCCACAGTTTAATGCCCGCTCTCTGAATGAGCATTTAAGCTCCAGCAAGTGGTGGGATTTCAGCAGGAAGCAGGGAGGACTTTATGTCTTCACGCCTACAGTGACCAAGAATAATAATTTGTGGTATCAGGGTACCGCGGATGCCCTGTATCAAAATATTGATTTCTTAAAGAAAAGCCATGAACCCTACGTGATCATCACATCTGGAGACGGAGTGTATAAGCTGGATTACGGAAAGGTTCTGGAGAAACATATCGAAAAAAATGCGGATATCACCGTTGTTTACACGACCATGTCCGATGCGGATGACGATCTCACACGGTTCGGCATCCTGAAGCTGGATGAGAATGAGCGGATTGTTGATTTTGAGGAAAAACTGCTGGTAGCCCAGTCCTGTAACGTGTCGATCGGCGTTTATGTTATCCGCAGACGGCATCTGATCGAAGTGCTGGAGCGATGCGCCAGAGAGGACAGATATGATTTCGTGAAGGATGTCCTCGCTCGTTACAAGAGTGTCCGCAAGATTTATGGATATAAGATGGATGCATACTGGAGGAATATCGCCACTGTGGAGTCCTATTACAGGACGAATATGGACTTCCTGAAAAAAGATGTCAGAGATTATTTCTTCAAACAGTATCCGGATGTTTATTCCAAAGTGGACGATTTGCCGCCGGCGAAATATAACGCGGGCTCGGAGATTAAAAACAGCATCATATCGTCCGGCTGCATCATTAACGGTAAGGTGGAGAATTCCGTCTTATTTAAGGATGTTTATATCGGTAACAACTGTACTATCAAGAATTCCATTATCCTGAACGATGTCTATATCGGCGACGATTCTTATATAGAGAATTGTATCGTAGAGAGCAGGGATACGCTTCGCCCGGGAACGAATTATACAGGAACAGAAGAAGAGATTAAAATAGTTATAGAAAAGAATGTGAGATATATTTTGTAACATTCTCTGGGGGAGGATTACTATGCAGATCACAGATATACGCATACGCAGGATATCAAAAGAAGGCAAGATGAAGGCCGTCGTTTCCATTACATTTGACAATGCATTTGTGGTACATGATATTAAGGTTATTGAAGGGGAGAAGGGATTATTTATCGCAATGCCAAGTCGAAAAGCGGCAGATGGAGAGTATCGTGATATCGCGCATCCGATTAATTCGGAGACCCGCGACAGCGTGCAGAATATGGTGCTTCGCAAATACGAGGAGCTGATGGACGAGGTTGAGG
>JAJQDO010000147.1:6530-11893 GCA_021202175.1 Clostridiales bacterium
GTTGAGGTCAAAGTGCCGGATGCCGGAGCGGCAATGATTTAGACATAACAAAGATGCAGGACAAGGGGCTGACAGGCAGCCCCTTGTTTTTGTCTTATAGAAAACATAAAAGTCGGAAACATAAAAGCGGATTGCGTTACAAACCGGAGTGTGATAAAATAAGCAAAACTCAGATGTCCGGGTCACTTCCGATACCTGCTAAAGAGAGGAAGTGGCCATTTCGTCATGCCTTCTGGCATTACTTTAAGTATAATTTGGTGAATATAATGAATACAAATAAGATTTTTGCCTTTGTTTTTAATTTTTATCGGCGATGGAAGGTAAAAAAGAATAGAGTAACATTGATTGAGAAACTGGATACAGGAGGAAAGGGAAGCCTTTTTGATATCCGCGCGGAGTGTGAGCGGCGGGGATTGCCTCTTGATTTTCATGTCATCACGCACGCGGATTATGAGGTGAGTTTTCGGAATATCCCTGGACTGTTGCGGCTTTTTACCAGGAAGGCGTATTATATGGCGACTTCCGGATATATATTTCTTAATGATAATTTTATCCCCATGGCCTATATGCATATGGCATCGGAGACTACGGTGGTGCAGCTCTGGCACGGCATGGGATCCTTTAAGAAGTTTGGTGGTTCCACCGAGTTGGACAGTGAACTGTTGGAACTTTTAAAAGACGTCAATAAAAATGTCACCCATATCCTGGCCAGCGCGGAAGGGATTCGGAAGAATTACGCGGAAGCCTTCTGCGTGCCGCAGGAGAAAGTGCTTGCCATCGGCTGTCCACAGGCCGATTATTATTTCAGGAAGCATGACGTCGTGTCGGCGAGAAAAAGACTGGAACGGCAGTTCCCGAAGCTGCGGGGCAAAAAGCTGGCACTTTATGCTCCGACCTTCCGGGATGATGCGCGCAGGGATGAAGAATTGCTCAGCCATTTTGATTTTGAGACTTTTGAGAAGAAATGCGGAGGGGAATATTGTCTGGCGGTGCGGCTGCATCCCCAGGTGCAGTCATCTCATGTTCCCGAACAGGTGCCGGACCTCACCGGGTATCCAGATGTGCGGGAGCTGTTGCTGCTGACGGACCTGTTGATCGCGGATTATTCTTCGATTGCGGTGGAATACGCCCTTTTGGAGCGGCCGATCCTTCTCTATGCTTTTGATAAGGAGTGGTATCTTACGAAGGACCGGGCGTTCTATTTTGATTATGAGGCGACGGCACCGGGGCCGATTTTCGAGACCATGGAAGAACTGACGGACTGTCTGTGCGCGCAGGGCTGGGATATTGACAAAGTGAGGGCTTTTGCCAGACTTCATAATGATTACTTTGATTCGTATTCCGCCAAACGGGTGGTAGATTATTATTTTGCCAAGGAAGAATATAAAGAAGAGAAGCCGGATAAAAAAGCTTCCGGTAAAAAAACGAAAGAAGAGAGGAGAACGGTCAGACAGAGAAAGAAGCTGAACGAGACAGCAGTCAGTAGAAAAGGAAAATGTGGAAAAGAGGCAGGCAAAAAGGAGTGTGGCGGAATGAAGATCATAGCAGGGTTGGGAAACCCGACCGACCAATATAAAGGAACAAGACATAATGTAGGCTTTATGGCTCTCGACCGGTTGAGTGAAGAGCTGGGGATTTCAATCAATCAGCATAAGCATAAGGCCATGACTGGCAGCGGTTTTATCGAAGGGCAGCGGGTGCTGCTGATGAAGCCGCTGACTTATATGAATTTAAGCGGGGAGAGCATCCGGGCGGCTGCTGATTTTTATAAGGTGGAGCCGGAGGATATCCTGGTCATTTATGATGACATCAGTTTGGAACCGGGGATGCTGCGCATCCGAAAAAAAGGCAGCGCCGGAGGACATAATGGGATGAAGAGTATCATCACACATCTGGGCTGCGATACTTTCCCGAGGATCCGTGTGGGCATCGGCGGGGAGAAGCACCCGGGGGTAGATTTAAAGGATTATGTGCTCGGCCATTTCTCCGGCGAGGAGAAGGAAAAAGTGGAGGAGGCTCTGGGCAAAGCGGTCGAGGCGGCGAAACTGATCGCTGTCGGTGAGACGGATGAGGCGATGAATCGTTACAGTGTCGGAAAGAGGAAAAGAGCAAAGTCGGAAGAAGAGGTGTAGAGGTGGGAGTGTTAACGCAGCTGCTTTCACGGCTTCCGGAGTATCCGGATTTGGAATATAATATGAAACAGGGCCGGTATCCCCTTGGCATTACCGGCTGCGTGGAGTCGCAGAAAGGACATCTTGTGGCAGACCTTGGAGAGCAGGTTTCCTGCCGTCTGGTGGTGACCTGGAAGGAAGAGAAGACCAGGGAATTATATGAGGATCTCAGCTTTTTTGACGGGAATACCTTGCTTTATCCTTCGAAGGATATTCTCTTTTACAGTGCGGATGTACACAGTAATCACATGGTGCGGGAGAGGATGAAAGTCCTGAAACATGTGATGGAAGGCAGATCAGCCACGATCATCGTCTGTGCGGATGTCCTCATGGAAAGAATGATTCCGCCATCGGTCTTTCGAGAGAAATGTCTGACCATTGACCAGAACTCCACGCTGCATACTGGACAGCTGCGCAGCCGTCTGGTGGAAATGGGATATATCAGCAATGGGCTGGTGGAGGAGCCGGGTGAATTTTCTGTGCGGGGAGATATCGTGGATATTTTTCCTCTGACCGAGGACAATCCCGTCCGCATTGAGTTGTGGGGTGACGAGATTGATTCGATTCGCCTTTTTGATTTGGAGACGCAGAGAAGTATTGAAAATGTGAACGAGGTGCGGATTTTTCCAGCGACGGATGTGATTTTATCCGGGGATAAGATGCCGGAGGCTTTTCACCGGATGCGGGAGGAATATCGCCTGCAGGAACAGATTTTTAAGAAGGAGAAAAAACATCAGGAAAAGGAAAGGCTTCGAAAAATGGTCGAGGCGACAGAAGAGGAATTAAACTCTCTGGGCACGGCGGCAGGGAGCGAGACGCTTCTGTCGTATTTTTATGACGAAACGGCTTCTTTTCTGGATTATCTCCCGGAAGATACGCGAATCTTTATCGATGAGCCTTATCGGGTGGAGGAAAAAGGGGCGGCCTGCGAACAGGAATTTTCCCTGTCCATGCAGAGCCGTCTGGAAGGCGGGTACGTCCTGCCGTCCCAGGCGGATGTCCTTCGCAGTTTTGCGGAAGCGGCGTCTTTGCTGCTCAAGCGGCCGGTGATTCTGCTCAGCAACATGATACAGCAATATGAGCTTTTCCGGCCGAAGTACACCTGTCATATTGAGGCGAAATCCATCTCCTCCTACAACAACAGTTTTGAACAGCTGACGGCGGACCTGGAGCGTTGGAGCAAAGACAAGTACCAGATCATGCTGTTGTCTGCTTCGGCGACACGGGCGAGGAGACTGGCGGAGGATATCCGGGATGAAGGCTTGCCGGCTTACTTTACCGAAGAATATGAAAAGGATATCCAGCCTGGCGAGATTATGGTCACCTGTGGACGGCTGGCCAGCGGATTTGAATATCCGGCGATTCGTTTTGTCCTGCTGTCGGAGAAAGACATATTTAAGGAACGCCGACATAAGGCAAGGAAGAAGAAAACGCAGTATCAGGGGCAGAAGATTCAGGCTCTTTCCGATATTGCCATCGGGGACTATGTGGTGCACGAACGATATGGTTTGGGCATTTACCGCGGTATGGAGCAGATTGAGACTGACGGCATATCGAGGGATTTTATCAATATCGAATACCAGGATGCCAGCAATCTGTTTGTCCCGGCTTCGCAGCTGGATATCATTCAGAAGTATTCCGGTGTGGGAACAAGAAAACCGCAGCTGAACAAGCTGGGAGGAAATGAGTGGCAAAAGACGAAGGCCAGAGTGCGCTCTCAGGTACAGATCGCGGCGAAGGACCTGGCGGAGCTTTATGCCAAAAGACAGGAAAGGAAAGGCTATGCCTATAGTCCGGATACGGTCTGGCAGACAGAGTTTGAAGAACTTTTTCCCTATGAGGAGACCGAGGACCAGCTGGCGGCCATCGAAGATACGAAGCGGGATATGGAGAGCCCCAAGATTATGGACCGCCTGATCTGCGGCGATGTGGGCTATGGTAAGACCGAGATAGCCCTTCGGGCGGCGTTTAAGGCAGTGATGGACAGCAAACAGGTCGTTTATCTGGTACCGACGACGATTCTTGCTCAGCAGCACTATCACTCTTTTACGGAACGGATGGAGCATTATCCGATTAATATCGCCATGCTGTCCCGTTTTTGCACGGCAAAGGAGACGAGGCAGATTCAGGAAGGCCTGCGGAAAGGCTCCGTGGATATCGTGATCGGCACCCATAAAGTGCTGTCCAAGAGTGTGCAGTACAAGAATCTCGGGCTGCTCATCATCGATGAGGAACAACGCTTTGGTGTAAAACAAAAAGAAAAGATCAAGCAGCTGAAAAGCGATGTGGATGTGCTTTCCCTGTCAGCGACGCCGATTCCCCGGACGCTGCATATGAGCCTGGCGGGCATCCGGGATATGAGCGTGCTGGAGATTCCGCCGATCGACCGCCGTTCTATACAGACTTATGTGCTGGAATATAATGAAGAAATGATAAAAGAGGCGATAGAGAGGGAGATTGCCAGAGGCGGGCAGGTCTTTTATGTCTACAACCGGGTTAACAACATTGATACCGTTGCCGCCACGGTACAGAAGCTGGTGCCAGGTGCTGTTGTCGAGTATGCCCATGGTCAGATGGGAGAGCGGCAATTGGAACAGATCATGTATTCCTTCATCAATAAGGAAATCGATGTGCTGGTTTCCACGACAATCATCGAGACCGGACTGGATATTTCCAATGCCAATACCATCATCATCCATGACGCGCAGAATTTCGGCCTATCCCAGCTTTATCAGCTGCGGGGCCGGGTGGGACGTTCCAACCGAACGGCATACGCCTTTTTGATGTATCGAAAAGATTCGATTTTGAGAGAGGAGGCGGAAAAACGGTTGAAGGCCATCCGCGAATTTACGGACCTGGGCAGTGGATTTAAGATCGCCATGCGAGATCTGGAGATTCGAGGAGCCGGCAACCTGCTTGGTGCCGAACAGTCCGGACATATGGAAGACGTTGGCTACGACCTTTACTGTAAGATGTTGAATGAGGCCGTCATGCAGATGGCGGGAGAGCAGCAGGAAGGAGATACATTCGAGACGTCGGTGGATCTGGCGCTGGACGCGTATATTCCATCCACTTATGTGGGAAATGAAAGCCAGAAGCTGGAACTTTACAAACGGATCGCCTTCCTCGAAACCAGGGAAGACTGCGAGCATCAGACGGAACAATTGACAGACCGCTATGCCTACGTTCCAG
>JAJQDO010000147.1:11903-20284 GCA_021202175.1 Clostridiales bacterium
ACGCATGCCCCCACAGCCCGCTCGGGCCACCCGCCGGCGCCGACTCTTCGCCTGATGGAAGTGTCCATTTTGCGGCAGCAAGCTCACCAGGCATGGATCATGTCCGTGGAGCAAAAGGGGAAAAATATTTCCTTTGTCATGAATGCCAGAGCCCGTGTGAAGGTCGATGAGGTGGATGATTTCCTCAAACGTTTCCATGGACGGATGAAGCTTCGCACGGAGATGAACCCGGTTTTTGTCTACGATTGTAGGAATACTGCCAAAAAAGAACTGTTTTCACAGGTAAGAGATATAATTTTACAGATAAATGAATTGATTGAAAAATAAAAATATTGTATACTGGGGTAGTGGCGCGTTTCATCGGATTTATTATCAGAAATAGATGGTTGGCGCTCCTTTGACAATATTTTTGAGAGCGGAATAGTCTCACATGGTACCAGAATGTATGTAGGAGGTTAGAACATGAAGAACAAATTAATGCGCTTCGCGGCGGTGGTACTTTCCCTGATATTGGCATCCGGCATGATGACCGGTTGTGGATCTTCCAGTGAAAAAGGGACAGAAACGGAAAATGGAGATGAAATCTTATTCACCTACGATGGTGTGGACGTTACATTAAAAAAGGCGTGGATTTATGCAAAGATAACAGCGGCTCAATATGATTACACCTACTCTTCTTATTTCGGAGAAGATTTCTGGACAATGGACATGGGAACCGACGATGATGGCAATGCGATGACATTCGAGGATTATGTAAAACAGCTTGTTGTCTCCCAGATTAAACAGATTATCGTGCTGACAAACCGGGCAGATGAGGCCGACGCTTCTTTAAGTGACGAAGAGATTGAAGAATGTGCGGAATATGCCAAGGCTTTTGCCGAGGATGAATCCGGCGCCGAGATTCTTGCGGAATGCGGAGCGACGGAAGAAGATATGGCAGAGATTTATGAAGAAAATGCATTGGCTTCGAAGGTGCAGGAGTACATGGTTTCTGACGCAGATACCGATGTCAGCGATGACGAAGCCCGGGAAACGACGATCAGCCGTGTCGTATTTGATACTACGACAACGGATGACGATGGCATTACCGTCGATATGAGTGATGACGAGAAAGCGGAAGTCCTGGCCACGGCCCAGGCAGCTTTAGAAGAGCTTCTGGCTGGCACAGACATCGAAGATATCGCCGATGAACAGGAATATACCAGCACCAGTGAGACCTTCGCAGCCGGAGAGTCCGATGAGGGCGAGGATTTTGAGGCGCTTTTGGCCACTATGGAAGATGGTGGCGTCACCCAGGAGGTACAGGAATGCGATAATGGTTACGTGATCGCCCAGCTGGTAGCTTACACGGATGAGGATGCTACGGAGGAAAACCGTGAGTCTATTATCGAAGAAAGAGAAGAGACCAGATTTTCCGAAGTTTATGAAGAGTGGATTGAAGAACTGGAGGAAGAGTGGTCTTATCAGGATGATGTGAATCAGGAGCTTTGGGCGGAGGTTGTCTTCTACGAGGAAGAGAGCACCGGAACTGAAGATGCAGCAGAAACCGATACGGCAGCCGAAGAAGACACCGAGGAGACTGAAGCGTCTGACACCGCGGAGGAAGACGCGACAGAAACGGAGACCGCTGACGAGGATACGGCGGAAGAAACTGCAACCGAAGCAGAGTAGGATGACGAAACATTTTGTATGGGATAACACATAACATAACACATGACAGGAATGAAAAAAGGAGAGACGATGTATCGTCTCTCCTTTTTTGCGATCAGAGGCCAGGCTCCCCTCTATTTTTGAAATATTGAACAAATTCGATGTTCAATTTTTGGCAAACTTCACTTATTGAAATCCAAAGAAAATAATTGTAAAATAACTTTAATAAAAGTTTTTATAAAACATATTTCAAAATAATCATTTTGCACAAATGGAAGGATATTTTTTTCTTAGAAATGCACAACAAGCCCTATATTTTCACACAAATGGAAATAATGTGGATAAATCGCTTTCCGTTTGATTGAAAATCATGGCATTAAAACATGAAACATTTTCTTCTACAATAACGACATAACAGATACGGAGAGAACACAACGATGCAGGTGTTTAAAAACATCGAATAAAGTGAATCCGTATCCGAAGCAAATCGTTAAGGCCAAACGGTCGGAGCCAGAGGATGCATCCAGATATGCCGAAACAAGGATTCATCACAAGCAGACCGATCACAAAAGGTAGGAGGAAGATCAAATGAAAGAGAACTGGTTGGAACTTGAAGACAAAGCTGTCATTGTTACCGGTGGTGCTTCCGGAATTGGAAAACATGTTGTAGACACATTGATTGACGTCGGAGCAAATGCAGTTGTGGTGGATATGAGTGTGGAGACAGGGGCGGACCTGGATGGGGCCTACTGTGTGCAGTGTAACGTTTCAGACACGGACAGTGTGCAGGAGATGGTCAATGCAGTTGTGGGGAAATATGGAAAGATCGACGCATTGGTAAACAATGCAGGTATTAATCTTCCAAGGTTGCTTGTAGATGTTGTGGGAGAGAAGCCGCAGTACGAGCTAAATGCGGAATCCTTTGATAAGATGTTTGCGGTAAATGTAAAGGGAGTATTCCTTTGTGCGCAGGCTTGCGCGAAGCAGATGCTCAAACAGGGGAAGGGCGTCATCGTCAACATGTCCTCGGAATCAGGAAAAGAAGGATCGCAAGGGCAATCGGCATATTCTGCAACCAAAGGTGCTGTGGACAGCTTTACCCGTTCCTGGGCGAAAGAACTCGAAAAATATAATATCCGTGTTCTGGCCTGCGCGCCTGGGATCATGGAAGCCACAGGCCTACGGACGCCAGCCTATAATGAAGCGTTAGCTTACACGCGCGGCTGCAAACCGGAAGAACTTTCCACGGATTACACCAAAGTGATTCCGATGGGCCGTGATGGAAAGCTGGATGAAGTCGGTGACCTGGTTGCGTACCTGGTTTCAGACCGCGCAAGCTACATTGCAGGAACAACCATCAACATTTCAGGAGGAAAGTCTCGCGGCTGATGCCTGTAAAGACCTTTCCAGATATGATACGGAGAAAAAATCCTCGATAAGATGCACTAAGATTGAGAAAGGATACTGACGAATGAAAAGCTTATTTAATGATAATCGAATGGCACATCTGCTTCAGCTTTTCAGAAGCAATCCGGCGATTACTGTCAGCACTCTGGCTTCGAAATTGGACGTCAGTGAGCGCACGGTGAGAAATGATATCAAAAAATTGAATCAGGAACTTATAAAATGTGCATCGATTGAAGGGGCGCAGGGGAAATATCGTTTACATATCTTTGATGGCGATACATTTCATCGAAAATGTGTGGAATTGATGGAGTCGGATGATTTTCTGAATTCATCTCGTAATCGTATGGATTATGTGTTTGGAAAACTGATGCGGGTGGACAGGCCTCTTCTGACAGATGAGCTGGCATATGAGATGAATATCGGACGGACGACGATTGTCAATGACATCAAAAAACTTCGTTCAGAAATTGAACCGTACAAGCTTAAAATTGTTGGCAAGACCAGCAAGGGATTGTTATTGCAGGGGAAAGAAAGGGACATCCGAAAATATGTGATTGATGTCAATTACGACCAGATTTATCGGGAGTATCCCATGGATGTGGAAATTGAACAGATTATTGACAAGGCATTTTCCCAGTACGCATGGGAAAACAACACTCGTGATCTGTTTAAGAAATATGTGACACTCATGTTGGACCGATTTTTGACGGGACATGAGATGGGAGAGCTTCCATCGGAATATTACAATCTGACATCACATCAAGCTTACCGGGATATTGATGCTGTGATTGACAGCATTGGTGAAAACCTGCGTGTCGCGTTTCCGGTCGAGAAGAAACTGTTCACGCTAATGCCGATTGTCGGGATGCGTACGCCGATGGATATACAGAGTCTGGAGAAGATTCCGCTGGATACGAAATCACGGGAGGCGGCAGAAAAAATATTTCGTGAGATTGAGAAAGAGATGGACATCACGATTGGAAGCGGAGATCTCACGGAAGAGTTTACCTACCATCTTATGTTTATGATGAATCGCCTGCGTTTTAGTGTCCATCTGAAAAACCCCATACTGGAGGACCTGAAAGAAAAATATCCGTTAGCCTATCAGATGGCAGGAATTGCCGTTCGTGTCATTGAGGAAGATTATCATATGAGGGTTACAGCGGATGAACGAGGATATCTTGCGGCATATTTGAGTGTATTTTTGGCAGAAAATGACTCTGAACAGGAGGATGTATTTCGTATTGCGGTCGTTTGCGGAAGTGGCCGCGTGACAGCGAGAATGATAGCGATGCAGTTGAAGAAGGTGCTGGATAAATCGGTGGAAATAGATTTATTTTCCAACGAGGGAATTACCCGGGATATCCTGGAATCCTATAGTGTTATCCTGACGACAGTCAGTTTGTCCTGTTATTGTAACCGACCGATCATACGAATCAGCGAAATATTCGATGCGAAGGAATTGGCACGGAAAATAGAGAAGGTAAGGTACTGGGACCAGATTGACGTCCCGATGCTGGATGACAACTGGTTTGTGATGGCAGGTCTTCTGGATGAAAGTCGTTTTTTCCGACTGGATGACACCATGACCTACGATGAGGCCATCAGCTATATGGTCACGCAGCTGACAGAGGACTGGCAGTTGGATGAGGATTTCCTCAGACGGCTTCAGGAGCGGGAACGTAAAGGGACCATGGTTTTTGACCATTCCGTAGCAATCCCTCACAGCATGCAGTATTGCAGCGATAAGATTGTACTGGCGATTGGTTGCTGTACAAAGCCCATTCATTACCATGATCATGAGATTAAAGTGATTTTTCTGATTGGATTACCGGAAAAACTGGATACAGATGACGGTATATTAATTCGTGTATATGACGAAATCATAAGCATAGCCCGGGACAGCGAGATGCTGGGCAAAATTGCAAATGCAGATAGTTATCAGACCTTATTGCGTACCATGTATCGATAGGGCAGGCAGGAAAAAAGAGGAGGAACAAAAGATGTTACGTATAGGGATAGTCATTGGAATTGCATTTGCATTGCAGATTGTTCTGTCCATGTTGCAGATGCGTCATTTTACGAAAGAATTTGTAGCCCTTAGACGAAGGGGAAAAGTGGCTTGTGGGAGGCAGGCTGGAGGTTTTCATGCCGGTGCCATTGTCATGTTTCTGATCGATGACAGCGGAATCATTCAGACTGCACGCAAGCTCGAGGGCGTGACTTGCTTTGCCAGAGTAAAGGAACTTGGCGGATTTGAAGGGAAATACGTCGGCAGTCTCACTGGCGAAGAGATACCAAAAACACATAAGAACCTGAGAAAGGCAGTGGCAGATGCCTCATTGACCTATCGAAAATATACGGCAGGAGAGGAGATTGTGGATCCTCCGTCTCCATTCCAGAGAGTCGGTGCCGCTGTAGGTTCCATGTTTTCTGTAAAACATAGTCGGGCATAAACATATCAAGAACATATGATGCCTGATCAAGAAAGAAAAGAAAGGAAGAAGAACTATGGATTTTATTGTTAATTTAGCTTCTGGATTTATGAACCTGTTTACATTGGGCGGCGAACAGTTTATGAGCTGGGTAACCGGGATTATCCCAACGATCCTCATGCTGTTAGTACTGATGAATGCAATCATCGCGTTAGCAGGACAGGAAAGAGTCAATAAGCTGGCTACTATCTGTACCAGCAATCCGCTTTTGCGTTATGCGGTACTTCCGTTTGTGAGCGCATTTATGCTCGGTAATCCGATGGCGCTTTCCATGGGTAAGTTTATGCCGGAGTTTTATAAGCCGTGTTATTACGCGTCAGCGACTTGTCACTGCCATACCAATAGCGGTATTTTCCCACATATTAATGCATCTGAGATTTTTATCTATCTGGGTATTGCCAATGGAATAACAACGCTCGGACTGGACACGACGCCTCTGGCAATCTGTTATCTGTTAGTAGGTATTGTATGTAATTTCATTTCTGGCTGGGCGACAGAAATTACAACTAAAATGGTTGAAAAGCAGCAGGGAGTTCATCTGAGTCGTGAGCTCAAAACAGCAGCATAATATAGAATGTAAGGGAGGAAATAAGAATGGCTAAATATCGTTCAATCAAATTTGAAAAAGGCGGAGGTGGATTTGGTGGTCCTTTGTTAATAACTCCTACAGAAAAGCGCAATAAGGTTATGTTTATCACGGGAGGCGGGGCGGAACCGGAATGTCTGCCTAAAATCATAGAACTCAGTGGCTTGGTTCCGGTAAATGGATTCCAGACAAATTGTCCGGAGGATGAACTTGCCCTTGTGATTATCGATTGCGGCGGTACGTTGCGTTGCGGAATTTATCCACAGAAAAGGATTCCGACGATCAATACCAATCCGGTTGGAAAATCCGGTCCGCTGGCACAGTTTATCACAGAAGACATCTATGTTTCCAGCGTGACATCCAGACAGATTTCCCTGGCGGAAGGTGAGGAAGCAACGATTGCGGAATCTTCTAGGGCAGACGTGGAAGCGGAAGGAATAACTAAGTCAATCGAATCCGCTTCTTCGGAGAACCAATCAGAAAATGTGAAATTCACTGCAGATAAAAAGGTATCGGAGACTTTGGCAGCACAGAAAAACAAGAGTATTGTCACCCGGATCGGTCTTGTGGCAGGAAAGTTTGTAGCAACCTTCAATCAGGCGGCAAGAGATGCCATTCAGACATGTATTACTACCCTGCTTCCGTTTATGGCATTCGTTTCCATGCTGATCGGTATTATCAATGGTTCCGGTTTTGGTGATGCTTTCGCGTCACTTCTGTCTCCGCTGGCCGGCAACATTTTTGGACTTCTTATTCTGGGAATTATCTGTTCCATCCCTGGGCTTTCCGCACTGCTTGGACCCGGAGCGGTTATCGCACAGATCGTCGGAACACTGATCGGTACAGAAATAGGTAAAGGGAATATCGCGCCACAGTTAGCTCTTCCGGCATTGTTTGCCATCAATACCCAGGGAGCGTGCGATTTTATTCCTGTAGGTCTGGGACTGGCCGAGGCGGAGACCGAAACTGTGGAGGTCGGCGTTGTTTCCGTCATGTACTCTCGGTTTGCAACTGGCTGGCTGCGTGTTCTGATTGCTTATTTGGCAAGCTTCGGATTATATACAGCCTGATTATACGCGGGCGATAAATGAAGAGTGAAGGAAGATAAGACAATGAAGCTTTTGATTGATCATGCTGATGTGAATCAGATTATAAATATTTTGGAATATTATCCCATTGACGGTGTTACTACAAATCCATCTATTCTTTTACAGGAAGGCAAAAACCCATATATTGTGTTGTCGGAAATTCGCGAGATGATTGGTCCGGAAAAGGAGATCCATGCACAGGTGATTTCTGACAGCGCGGAGAATATGGTAAAAGAGGCAAAATACATTGTCGAGCGAATCGGAGGAAATGTATATGTAAAAATCCCTGCAGTTCCCGAAGGATTCAAGGCAATGATGCTATTGACTAACAATGGAATCGGGTTGACAGCCACTGCAGTCTACACACCGATGCAAGCCTATCTGGCTGCCAAATGTGGCGCCGCCTACGTTGCACCTTATGTGAATCGGATGGATAATATGGGTTATGATGGGGTACAAATGGTTAAAACCATGCAGGATATTTTCAATAAAAATAAGATGACGACACGAATTCTTGCTGCAAGCTTCAAGAATTCGCAACAGGTCATGGAGTTGGCCGCGTATGGCATAGGAGCTTCTACGGTCGCGCCTGACGTGATCAGGCAATTTGTCGCGAATCCCGCGATATTTTCTGCAGTGGCTGCCTTTACTGCCGATTTTGAAAAACTGACTGCATCCGGCAAAACCATGTTGGATGCTTGAAATGGTAACAATGAAAAATAAAGGTTCGTATTGCAAACTATAGTTTCAATACAATTTGAGCCATAATACAAAGGTGACAGATTGGAGGGCTATTATGAAGATTATTTATGAAAATCAGGTAAAAGCACTGGGTGCTTGTGTGGAGGAGTTTAAGGCTGCCAATATTTTCATCATGTTTGGTGACAACGCGCCGCAGGAATTAAAAGATTATTGCTATTCTGTAAGCGTAAATCCGATCAATGGGGAGATATCTCCCGGTCAGATTCTAAAAGTTGGCGATGCGGAATATCGTATCACAGCAGTGGGAGAGGAGGCGCCAGTCACCCTGGCCGGACTTGGACATTGCACAGTGAATTTCAGCGGACAGATTGATGTCAGCCTCCCGGGAACGATCTACGTGGAAAATAAACCGATGCCTGTGGTAGAAGTCGGATCAAAGATTCAGATTATCGA